>NZ_DLLH01000049.1:72058-84285 GCF_002476655.1 Treponema sp. UBA7567 | reverse complement strand
ATCTTGACTTTTTATGGGAGTAATCTATGAAAAAGAGTTTAAAAAAATCAATTTTGGCTTTGGCTGTTGCTATGGTTTCGGCAGTGGTTTTTGCTCAGGACGCGCGTTCAATAGTCGATGCGGCATTGAACATTAAAAAACCTGCATATAACCATTCTATTATCGAAATGGATCTTATCAACAAAGCCGGCAATATTGAAGAGCATCGTATTATTGATGAGCTTGGGCGCCACAACGAAAAAACAGACACTTCTGACGTTGTAATGAATTTTAAGGTCAGCAACAACAAGTCAAATCAGGGAATTAAATTCTTGCAGATGGAAAACAAAGGCAAGGACGATGACAAGTGGATTTATATGCCTTCGCTCAAAACTACTCGCCGTGTAAATTCTTCTGAAGGAAGCAAATCTTTTACAGGAACTGACGCAAGCTACGACGATATGTCTACACGCGATCTTGACGATGATACTCATGAACTTTTGGCAGAAGAAAACAAAAACGGTTATGACTGCTGGAAAATTAAATCAACTCCAACAGCGGCAACTGTTGCAAAAGCTCAGTATCAGTATCGCATTCAGTGGATTGACAAAAAAACAAACGTTCCTGTTTATGCAGAAATGTATGACAAAAAAGACGGAAGCCTTTTGAAGGTTTTGACGGTTGATTCTATTGAAAATATTCAGGGATATACGATTACTACTTCGACAACCCTCAAGAACGTAAAATCTGGACATTCGACAAGAATTGCAGCCCAGAAAAATCCAAAGAGTCCGAACGGCTACAATATCATTCTTGACAAACCGATTCCAGACAATGTATTTACACAGAACTATTTGAATACAGCGAAATAATTGACTTAACTCCGTTGCAGCGGTTTCTTTGGTCCTGTTGTGGCGGAGTTTTTTTTATTTATAGGAATAGTTTATGAAAAAAATAAAATTTATCGGGCTTTTTACAGCCGCACTTTTTGCAGCAAGTTTTGTTTTTGCTGACGATTTTGATTTTGGCGATGATTTTGGAGGCGACTTTGGCGGAGATTTTGGCGATTCTTCCGCTTCTTTTGCCGGCGGCGCCCTCGAAGTAAACGGAGAAGCGCAGATTGATTTTCGCGCTTATTTTGATGATGAAGATGAATATGGACTTCCTGTTGGCGAGTGGAAAACCGACACAAATCCAAAAGGCAAAATCAATTTAAAATACTCAAATTCGGCAGTTTCTGCGGAAGCAAAATTCGCATTCAGCAAGGACGTTCTTGAAAATTACAGGGAAGATGTAATTGACGAGCTTACGCTTGAATCTTATCTTGGAAATTTTGTTGTTCAGGCAGGAAAAATGAAGGTTGTCTGGGGAAAAGGCGACAAACTGCATGCTGTAGACAATTTTAACGCGAACGACTACACGGATTTTATAATTCCTGACTACATTGACAGAAGAATTGCAGAACCGATGATTCGTGTGCTTTATAATGTTCCAAAAGACGTCGGTCCTTTCTCTTCGAGCAGATTTGAACTGGTTTGGACTCCAACAATGACGGCCGACCGCTATGCTTCGGGCGGAAGATGGGTTCCGGCGCAGGTTGCAAGTTTGAAAAGTGAGTTGACCGATAAAGCTGGAACTGCGATTGTTGCGCAGGGGATAAAAGCTGGAACGGCAAATGCAGAATTAGCTAGCATAATGGCAAGTTCTTCATCAACAGATGACCAAAAATTAGCGGCAAAAAATAATGCGGCAAATGCGCAGGCACTCTACACAACAATGCTCAGCAATTCGTCTTCTCTTGCGGACAATCTTTATCCTGACACAAACCAGCTCAAATATATGCAGGCTGGCGCGCGGTTCACGACCACAACCGGCTCTCTTGACTGGGGCTTGAGCTACTACGTTGGAAGAAACAAGCGCGCTTCTTTTGACTACAGCAAAATTGGAAGTTTCGTTTCGACTTATCTTGAAACAGGCGACGCAGACGATGACGACAAATTTATCGACTACGACTTTTTGCAGGTTTTCGGTCTTGAGGCTGCAAAAACTTTCGGAGCGTACAATTTCCGCGCAGAGGCGGCTTACAATCTCACAAAAGACACTGCCGGAGACGACCCGACGATTCAGAACAACTCGATTGCGTGGGTTGCAGGTTTTGACCGCGACCTGCCAATCAGCGAGCTTAACGTGAATATTCAGGGGCAGGGCAGGCACATTCTTCATCACGATAAAATCGATGACAACGAGTATGACACAGAAAACGGAACATTCACAAACGACATTAAAATCGTCCTGAATATTTCTGACAGCTGGAATCATGGAAAAGTAAAGCCTGAGGTGAGCGCAGTTTACGGTTTTCAGCATTATGACTTGATTGTAATGCCGAAAATCACTTGGTATGTTTCTGACGGACTTGAGTTCTGTGCAAAAGGAATGTATATGGCAAGCTACAAGAGCGACAAGACCGAATTTGAAGGCTGGCACAACAACGGCTTTGTTCAGTTGGGAGCAAAATACACGTTCTAATTTTTCGGGCAAGGGAGATAGTAGTGGCAGCGGAGCTGGTGCGCAGCACCGAAGGCGCGCAAGACGCCGTAGCCACGAATAGCCCGGTTTTTTGCGCAGCAAAAAATGACCCAAAATTAAAATTTAAAAATAAAAAATCCCCGAAGCTAAATGGCTTTGGGGATTTTTTTACGCAGTTGTTTTGAAATTAGTCCTTTGCGCGTTCTACGAATGAACCGTCGCGTGTATCGATTACAATGCGGTCGTCTGTGTTGCAGAACAGAGGAACTTTTACTTCCATTCCTGTGTCGAGAGTTGCAGGTTTTGTTGATTTTCCAGAAGTGTCGCCTTTTACGCCTGGCTCGCAGTATGTGATTGTGCGTGTTACGTTTACTGGGAGAACAACGCCAACTGGTTTGTCGTTGTAGTAAGTAACAGAAACTTCGTAGTCGTCATCTGGAGAGATGTAGCCGGCATTGTCGCCAAGATAATCTTTGTCCAGCATGATGTCATCGTAAGTTTCCTGATCCATAAAGTGATATTCGTTGCCATCGATGTAAGAAAGTTTTACAGTTTTTTTAACAAGATCAACTTCCTCAAATTTTTCACCGGCATCAAGACCAAGCTGCATTGTTGAGCCTGTTACGATATTCTGAACGCGGAGGTTTGTAACCATGCCCTGGCGTCCGCCTTTCTGTCCGAGAAGTTTCTGAACAATAAGAGGGCTGCCTTCATACATAAAAGCTGTTCCGACTCTGATTTCGTTTGTCATTAACATAATATGTTACCTCAAAAAAATAAACGTTTATTCTATAATACTAGTGCTTATTGGACTTTTTTTCAACTACTGCAAGGTTTCAAGAAAGTTGAGCAGGTTTTTGGCAAGGTTGCCGTTTTGAAAAAGATTTTCAGAAAAATTTTCAAAAAAAGCCGTTAACTCGCCTTGTGCTGCTTTTTGAAAAAAATCATAAAGCGCATTTTCGTTTAATTTTGCATCTGGAGTGTTGTATTCATTCCAAAGAGTTGAAAGTTCGGTTTTTAAGTTTTTTCCGCAAACAAAGGGCAGCATTTTTTCTAAAAGGGCATTAACCTTTACAAGCTGGTAATTTTCGTCTTGAACGTATGCGTGCCAAAAAAAAGGTTTGCCGGAAAGACATGCCCTTGCAAGGCTTTCTTCGCCGCGGACAAAGTTAAAGTCGCTTGTGCAGAGAATTTTGTCCCATTCTTCCTGCGTTAAAAAAGGCAGTTGAACGAAATTCACCTTTTTTTCAGTCTGTTCCCAGGCTTTTTTTGCAAAAGGCAGGCTTTTTCCTGCGGCCGCAAGGACTTTTACGTTAAAGTCCGGATTTTTTTGTCTTTGTGTTTCCTGAATGCGGTTTAGAGAGTTAAAAATTTGAACAAACTCGCGTTCGTAAGAAAAAATTGTAACACAAAACTCATTTTTGTTTTTTGGAAGATTTTTCGATTCTTTTAAGGTTTTTAAAAACTGGCTGTCGATTAAAAGTCCTGCCGTTTTTTTTGTAAATCCCGGCATAAAAAACATTTTTTTTACATTTGGGCTTCTCGTATAGCACTTTAAAAGATGAAAGTCGTCGGCGTATTCTTCTGCTGTTAAGTATTCGATATTAAAAATATGGAAAATTTCTTTTACATTCTTGTCAAAAAGAATTTTTTCAAGCCAGTCTGGCCGTCCGCACTGAAAACATTCGAGAATAATTGGAAAAGGGTTTGAGCTGAATGTAAAATCTTCGCTTTGGTTCCAGTCTAAAATTTGCCATCTTGTGTTTTTGTAGTCGAAAAATTGAGATTTTTTGCCGGGCTCAATTTTTTTTGCCATTGAAGCAAAACTTTCCAATTCTGAACAGACGAGTGTAAGATTTAGAGAAGAATCGAGGTCGCTCAAGGCTTTTGCAAGCCTATAGACAACTCCAATATCACCATAATTGTCTACAACCTTGCACAAAATCATTATATTTTTGTTTTGCATTTAAAATTTTATTCCAAAAGACAGGTTTGGAACTATTCGAATTTTTGAGCCTGTCCAAACCTGGCCTGTTGTTTTTAAGCGGTATGAATCGTCAAAGGCTGCATCGTTAAAGTCAGAAATGTGCATATCGAAATTAGCCGCCATAAATAATTGTGTCTTGTGGCGAGGTTTAAACGAAAGAGAAAATCTTACGGTAGGCACAACGTTGAATCGGTCATCTTTTTCTTCGATGTCATCGGAATAAGCATAAAAAAGATTTGCAAAAATTTCTGTATCGAGAAGAATTTTGCTTACTAAAATGCTTTGATGTCCAATTCCCGGACTTGCCTCGAATGAGCGTCCTATTTTTGCGGCATTGTGTCCTAAAAGCAGCGAACCATATAATTTTGTTGAACCGGCATGGATTCCTGCGTTGAATGAACCGCTTGTTGAGGCAGAAAATTCCCCCATAAGCCTGAATTTTGAAACACTTTTTAGATTTCCCTTTTTACGGATTATATTTGCTTGCGGATTGCCGATTTTTTCAAAATCAATTTTTGTAAAGGCTGGGGTTAGAGTTTCTGAATTGCAGCTGTAAATTTTTGAGTTGTATGGATATAAAATTGTTTCTTCGGATTCTTCAATAAAAACTCCGGCTGCAGAATAATGCTGAACAGAAACTTTTAGCATTGTAGGAATTATGCTTTCCTTGCTTACCGCAATTTCGTAATTTCGGTTTACTGGAAGTCCGAGCGCAACCTGCCCTTGAAGAAGAGAATTTGCCGCTAAGGGAAGCTCTACCTTTGAAAAATTAACTTTTCCGTCCAGAATAGTTGCTACAACCTTTCCGTCGCTATCAAAAACTGCATAGTCGCCGGCGCCTTTTAAGAGAAGAATGTCTGTTCCGACAGATGAATAAACATTTTCCTCATCTGTCGACATAATCCACGAAAGGTAAGTCTCCATTGCGTGCATATCGGCAAAGCAGTTGATTAAGTAATTTATATCAACATCAAAATTTTTATAGCACCATCGGGTTGCCGCCGCAAAAATTGCGCCTTGCTTTTCTGTCCTTGAATCAGATTTTTCTTCGACTTCATTTTCGGTTTTTGTTTCGTCTTTTTTTGGAAAAATTCTCCAGAATGCAGAAATTGCGCGGTCGTGAAGAGCCGTAATTCCATTGTAAAAAGTATAAACATTTTTGTTCAGCCTTGATAGAATTGAACTGCACTGAATCGGCAAAAACGGACCTGTCGTAAACGGACAGTAGTCGCGCAGCATAAATTTATTAAAGTATTTATTCATTGCTGGAATATATTCATCTTCGTATTTTTTGGGATCAGTATTCCAATTGTTTATTAAAACTTTTGTCTGACCGTATTTTTTGTATTTCCAGCTTTTGTAATTTGGCGGAACTGACGGAACAATATCTTCGGCATTTACAATGTTCCAGATAAAATCGTATTTTTTGTTATAAACGCTGTCATTTGTAGTAACATTTGGAGAAGCAAAAGTGTAGGTGTAGATGTAGTTTGTGTCAAAAAGCTCAGCGTCGCACAGTTGGGCGGAAAGAAGATTTGCAATTGCCGCTCCACGGGAGTGTCCTGTTATTAAAAGGCAGCTATCGTCTATGTCGATTTTATTTCTCAAAAGAAAGGCAATCAGCGCGTTTTCGACGAGTTTTGTGGTTTTCAAAAAACCTTCATGATATTCAGTTTCATTGCCAGTTTTGTCGGAAATGTTTACATTTGAAATCCATTCGTTTGCGTTGAGGGGAGTTCCGCGGATTACAATTATAATCAGATTTTTTTTTGAATTTGAACCGGTGATTTGTTTTGTCGCAAAACTAAAAGCCGCCTGGTCATTTCCCCAGACAGGATTGTCGTAATTGATAGAATAATGAAATTCAATCTGTTTTTCTGAAATTCCGAGGGCTTTGTAGCATTGAAGAATTAAATTTGAACTTTGCCCGATGTCGCTGTCTTCGTAAGAAACGGCGGAAAAAATTCCTGCAATACGCGCAATGTTATGGTTATAAAGAGTAGCAGGTTTTTCGCCGAACCATTTTTCATTCCAGTCTGCCGAAATCATTATTGGGCTTTCTTCGATTGTAACAAGACTTTTTACTGGAAAAGAAATTCTTTCTGCTTGAGAAAGCGCCGCCATTGTAAAAATGGCGGCTGTGCTGAGAGTTCTTTTTATTAAATTCATTTTTTCTTTTTCCTTAAAATTTAAAGCGGTGTTCCATTGGGTTCTGAATCGGTGTCAATTCCATCGAGAACCAGTTTGATTTTTTCAAAATTGCCGTTGCGGAAAACAGTAACGGTTACTGTGTCATTCGGTTTTTTTGATTCAAGCGCGCTCGTATAATCTGCGTAAGTGCGAATGTTTATTCCGTCGATTCCGGTGATTATGTCGCCGCCAAGATAAATTGTAGATGAATTAAAGCGGCTTCCGTATTGAACAGGCTTTGTTCCGCCCAAAATTCCTGCTTTCTCTGCGCTGCTGCCTTCTTTTACCTGGCTTACGAGAATTCCGTAATTGATTTTTAAGCCTGCATATTGCGCAATGCTTGAAGTCATCTGAACCGGAGAGATTTGAATTGTTCCGCGCCGGACTTTTCCATATTTCAAAAGATCGTTTACAACGCGCTGCGCCGTGCTTACAGGAACTGCAAAGCCAATTCCGGCAGATGAGCCTGAATTTGAAATTATCATTGTGTTTATGCCGACCATTCTTCCTCTTGTGTCTAAAAGCGGTCCCCCGGAATTTCCTGGATTGATTGCTGCATCGGTCTGAATCATATTTCTGATAATTACATTCGCGCTTTCCTGAATAGGTCTTCCCAGTCCGGAAATTATTCCTGTTGTCATTGTTCGTTCAAGGGCAAACGGGTTGCCGATTGCAATAACTTTCTGTCCAACTTTTAATTCGCTTGAATCTCCAAAATCGATTGTCTTAAGCTTTATGTTTTCCGGCGGATCAAATTTTAAAACTGCAATGTCGCTTTCAATATCTTTTCCAATGACAGTTCCTGGATAACTAGTTCCGTCTGCGAGCGATATATTGATTTTGTTTGCCTTGCTGATTACATGCACGTTCGTAACTACATATCCGCGTTTGTCGATTATTGAGCCTGAGCCTGAGCCTCCGTCCTGAACGACAGGCTCTAAAAACCAGTTGATTCCCATAACCTGCGTTGTAATGTTTACGACGGCTTCATTGCATTTTTCGTAAACAAAAATATTCTGTTCTTCGTCCTGCGTGTATTGAGAAACTGTAGAAGCGGCCGGCGTTGCAATATTTTTTTGAGGCAAAACTTCTTCTACAAATTCTGCTTTTTCGGAATTCTGCTGACTTTGAACGTTCTCGGTTTGTGTCTGGCCTGTTTTTTCAGAATTTTCAGACTTTAAGTTTTTTTGAATTGCAAAAACTGCCGCGCTGGCAAAAACAGCGCCTGCAAGAATTCCTGTTAATGTGTTTTTTATCATCTGCTGTTTTGAATATAATTTCATCTTTCGCCTCCAGTTTTTATAAAAGTATGGAAATTCCGGCTTCTGTTTTAAAATAAGCTTGATTCTCAAAAATTTGCGCGTTTGAGAGCAAATTTAAATTTAGAGAATTTAATGCAATCTTGAAGTCGAATCCAATATCAACCGCCCTTAAAAATTCGATTGAATTTGAGCTTCTGCCGTCGTTTTCGAGGGCAGTTGTTCCAAAAGAAGAATTCAGCGCGCTGTAAATTGCGAACGAAACTGTCCGGCCTTTTAATTGAAAGCAGACTCCGTTTCTTAATACTTTATCGTAATTGTTGTTTTTTGTGTTGAATGTAGAAGCTGCAAAAGTGAATTCTGATGAAATTCCTGCATAAAAGTTACTGAAGTCTAGTCCAAAAACAAGTCCGCCGCCAAGACCGCATCCGTTGTCCGCTCCGTAAGGCTCGAACGGTTTGTTTTTTGCTCCTCCAGCCCTTGCTAAAAATCCAAAATTCATATCAAAAGCAGTCTGTTTTTTTGAAGCAGTAAATTTCAAGGCTGAATTTATAAAAGGCGAAGCGCCTTCATGTCCTGCGTTTAACCCGGCTTTTGCTGAAAGTTCGACATTTTTTGAAAAAGAATAGGCAAAAAAAGTTGACAGCGGCGCGCAATAAAAATTTTTATTTTCAAAGGCGCAAATTACGCCGGCGTTTACACCGACACAGAATGTTTTTTCAGGAAAATTAAAGGCTGCCGGAAGAATTCCAATTCCAGAACCGCTTGCCGTAATTGAGGCTGAAGGAATTTTTATCGAGCTGTCTGCCGTAAAATCAACCGAAAATTTTTGTTCACCGGCTTCGAGTATTGCAGTGTAAGTTCCGTCTTGAATTTTTGTTCCGTTCTGTGCGCTTCCATCCCAAATTACATTTTGACTCCAGGTTGTAAAACTAGGCAAGTTTCGGCTTATGACAGAATTTCCAAAAGAATCCTTTATTGTTAAAGTTCCGTTTCCGAACGCAGTAACTTCAAAATTGAATTTTATCTGGCCTGCAGAACCTTTTAACGCCGGATTAAATTGTTCCTTGTTTGCCCTAAAATTCGAAACCGAAAATTGTGCTTCCTGAAGGCGTATTGTGACTATTTGATATGAATTTCTTGGAACGTAGATAGATGAAGATTCGCTCTTATAGCCGAATTTTTTTGCAGAAACCGTGTGGCTTCCTTCTTCCAGCTGAACAATGCTGCCGCTGATTTTTGAGTTGTCAACATAAATTAAGGTTTCTGGTTGAACTGCAATAAAATTTACTGTTCCTTCATATTTTTCAAGTTCTACATAAAAAACGCGTTCTTCGCCCTGCGGAACATTTATTCTGTAGAATTTTGGTTTATAGCCTGTTTTTTTTACGCGCAGATTATAGCGGCCAGCCGGAAGGTTGTTTACCGTTAAATTTGTGTGTCCTTCAAAATTACCGTTCAAAAAGACTTCTGCGTTCGGGACGTTTGATTTAACCGTGATTTTTGTTTTTTCTTTTTCGATTGCAGATTTTCTGTCGGATTTTAATAATTCCGGATAAGTTGAATACGCCTCGTCAAATTCAAATTTTTGCTGGACGGATTTGTCTTCGACAAAAATTCCAGAAGAAGATTCATTTTCGTTAGAAAATAAAGCGCCTGCCGAAATTATAAAAATTGCTAAAATAGCAGTAAATCTTTGCAATGACATAAATTAACTAAACCCTTATTATAATTTACCCGATTATTCATAGGTCGGCAACAGACCATGTTCAAGAAAACTAAAGTAACTGTTTTTTGTTATAATTATGTGGTCGAGCAGGGGAAGCCCTAAAATTTCAGAGCCTAAGCACAGTCTTTTTGTCGTTTCTATGTCATCGTCAGAAGGCTCTGCGTGTCCGCCCGGATGATTGTGAGTCAAAATAATTCCAGAAGCGTTTTCTTTGACAGCTTCTCCGAAAATTTCAGACGGCTTTAAAACAGCCATGTTTTTTCCGCCAATGCACAGGACTCTGATCGTAAGGATTTCTTTTGCGCCGTTCACAGTTACCATTACAAAATGCTCCGCTTTTTGCATTGCATAGTGCTTTATGAACGGAATTACGTCCTGCGGCTGATTGACAACTGCCTGCGGATTTCTGTTGCGGCGTTTTCCAAATTCCAATGCCGCCAGAATTGCCAGAGCTTTGCTTGTGCCGACTCCTTCGATTGATTGCAGTTTTTCAAGCCAGTTTTCCGGATTGTGAGAGCAGATGACTTTTAAAATTTCTTCCGACATATACTCGATGGGCATTTTTTTTGTTCCTGACCCCAAGACAAGCATTATTAGCTCTTTGTCGTTTGGATAGGAAAGTCCATTTTTTAATGTCAGCCGTCTTAAATCAATTGGTTCCTTTAAATTGTTCATACTATATATATTGACTTGAAAATCAATATTTACCGATTTTTGGTGAATTTTTTTAATAGATTTTATTTGAAAAAGATGAAAACGTTTGCGAATTTTTCAATTATCTTCTTGTAATTTCTATGTTTTTCTATTATGCTTTTGGCTCAAGGTGCAGAGGGCACTTTTATTTTAACTGCGATTTTTAGGCCTTTTAGTGTATTTTAGAGGCTTTTTTGTCGCCTTTGGGATACATTTTATGAAAGACTCAATTTTTGATGCCGAAAAAACGGCAGATTATGGTGTCAGCTCAGCTGACAAAGCTCAGAAACTTCCGGAAAACTTGGAAATTTCAGAAAACAAAAATGACGAAGAACAGTCGGAAGAAATTTCTTTTGAAGACTTAGGACTTGATCAAAGAATTCTGGAAGCAATCGAAAAAAAAGGTTTTAAAACTCCTTCGCCGATTCAAGTTCTGGCAATTCCACGCCTTTTGAACGGCGACACAAACCTTATAGCAAAAGCAAGAACTGGAACTGGAAAAACCGCGGCTTTCGGGCTGCCGATTGTTCAGAATATTCACGAAGAAAGCGACCACGTGCGCGCTCTTGTGCTAGAACCGACCCGCGAGCTTGCAATTCAGACTTGTTCAGAAATGCAGAGCTTTACTTCTGGAAAATTTCCGCGCGTTACCGTTTTGTACGGCGGAGCCTCATATTCAACTCAGATTAGAGATTTAAAGCGCGGAACTGAAATTGTCGTTGGAACTCCAGGCAGAATTAAAGACCATCTTGAGCGCGGAACTTTAAAGCTCGACAAAATCGATTATTTTATTCTCGACGAAGGCGACGAAATGCTCGATATGGGTTTTGTCGATGACATTAAGTCGATTTTTGCGCAGGCAAACCCGGACAGCCGGATTTTGCTTTTTAGCGCAACTATGCCAAAACCGATTCTTCAGATTGCAGAAGAATTTATGGGCGAATACGACATTGTTCAGGAAGAAGGTTTTGTAGAAGAGCCTCTTTTGATTGACCAGAAATATTGGGTTGTAAGCGAACGCGACAAGATTGAAGCTCTTGTCCGCCTTATCGACATTTCGCCTGATTTTTATGGACTTGTTTTTACAATGACAAAAAACGATGCCGACATGGTGAGCCGGATGCTCGACGAAAGAGGTTACGAAGCGGCCGCTTTGCACGGCGATGTGCCTCAGGGACAGCGTGAAAAAATTCTTACAAGATTTAGAAATAAAAAAACTCGTATTTTGGTTGCAACCGATGTAGCTGCCAGAGGAATCGATATTTCTGGCTTGAGCCACGTTGTAAACTATTCTCTTCCGTTTGACGCTGCAACTTATGTTCATAGAATCGGACGAACTGGCCGTGCTGGAACTTCTGGAATTGCAGTTACTTTTGTTCGCCCGGAAGAAAGACGCAAGCTTGAATTTCTAAGAAAGCGAATTCGCGCTGCGGCAAAAGGCGAAATGAAAGAAGAGCAGGTTCCTTCAATCGAAAATGTTCTCGAAGTAAAAAGAAGCCGAATTCTTGAAGAACTGAAAGAAAAAATCGGTTTAAAGGCAAAAAAAGAATTTGCGCCGGAACAGAAAGAAAAGCAGTTTGAAAACGACGAGATTGTTGCTTTTCCAGCAGGCGTTGAATCCGAAAAATCATCAGAAGGCGAAGAGCCTTCCCCTCAAAACGGCCAGATTTCTAATGAAAATAGCGAGCTGGACGAAACAAGAGAAGAATTTGTTCCTCAGCTTAAAAAAGTTGAAGACTTGTACAAAAAAATGGCAGAAGACTTGTGCGCAAACCAGAATGCAGCCGAAGTTCTTGCCGCTGTTTTGCAGGTTAATTACGGAAAGTCTCTCGACGAAAGCCATTATGGAAAAGTACAGAGCCAG
>NZ_DLLH01000049.1:70650-72033 GCF_002476655.1 Treponema sp. UBA7567 | reverse complement strand
ACGGAAAAAGAGATGGCTATAATGCCCGCGCAATTGCCGAATATTTTAGCGATTTGTTAAATATTCCTGGACGCATGGTTGACAGGATCGACGTAAGCCAGAATTTCTCTCTTTTGAGCTTGCCAACAGGAAATGCGCTTCGTGCTCTTGAGCTTTCTAAAAGCCGCGCAAACTTGCCTCATATGCATCTTGATTCAAAAGAGGATGATAATTTTGGCGGAAGACGCCGCAGAGGCGGACGCGACAATGCCGAACGTTTTGAAGGACGAGGACGGCGTGGTTTTGGCTCAAGTCGTTATGATGTAGCCAAAAAAGACGGAGAAAGACGCGCTCAAGGACGAAGCCGCCGTGCAAATGACGGTTTTAAAAGCGAACACGGACGCGCCCGCGTGCACACTTCAACCCAGCGAAACGGGGCAAGTGCTTACAAAAAATCAAACAAAAAAGCAGAAAGATTCTAAAAATTCCGTTGAATGGCTGCGGAAATATTGATTTTTCAAATTCAAGGAGATGGCCAAAAAGAATCTTTTACGTCATTTTCGGACTGAATCTGAAAATCTAAATGTCATTGTCGTATCAAGTGCGGCAATGACATTTAGAACTTATTAGCCAGCCCCTTGGAAAAGACTTATGCAATCGAAACAGTTTCTACAAAAACACCTGTTCGCACAGTTTTGTTTATGCGTGTGCCTGAGCCGTATGCAGTCTTAATAATTAAACGGTAATTTCCTGCCGTGACGCTGTCTGGAATGTTGAACAGAATCTTTGTGTTTGTGTTGTCAACAATGTTTTCCATTCCCAGTGAAATCCATGAAGATGGATCAGGATCATAGATCCCTTCTTCCGTACATGAAGCAAGATACAGGCCGGTTTTTGCTTCATTGCCGGCAATCTTTAAGCGTTTGCCGGTAATGCGTGCAGAATAACCGATAGAAAGCTCTGTGCCGCTTTTTCTTGTGTGTATGTTGTACAAGGCAGAAAGAAGAGGCTCGTTTGTTGTGGAAATATCGGCACCGGCAGTTACATCTTTTACTGCTTCAATGGCAATATCGCTTGGAGTAAAAGAAAGCGTCATTTTAGGAATATCCTCAATATCCGGAGTTTCCGAGTCAATGCTTCCGTTTGGCTTGATATAGAGAACTCCCATTTCAAGAAGATCTACAGCTTTTCCGCTTTTAAGAAGCTCCAAAATGGCGTTTCTAAAAAGCCCTGCTGAATATAGCAAAGTTTCCCTGTCCAGAACTTTGTTATGTTCAAGGATTTTTGAAACAATGTTTCCAATAAAAGCCGTGTTTCGTTTTACCTTTGCAAAAGAAACATTCTTGTCCAAAACGGTGAGCGTGTGCATAGTAACGTTCACTGTATCTGATAGTTTATTTGAGG
>NZ_DLLH01000049.1:68501-70617 GCF_002476655.1 Treponema sp. UBA7567 | reverse complement strand
TAGCGCTGTTTTTGAAATATTGACCCCGGCGGTCATGCGTGATACTATAAAAACAACGAATTTATAAGTGTTCACGCATTTATACAAGCTGTAGATTTATTGGCGTAAATTTGCAGCTTTTTTTTATCTTTCCGCACCGGATAAAGCAGAAAGACTTTCAATGTCTGTTTTCAGTTTTCTCCCTCCATTGCAAGTTCTAATAATTCTCTTTCATACTGAGTATAACGGCTGTCCGAAAACCTAAGCCACTTTTGATAACGGCTAAAGGCATTTTCTGCAAGCGAGACTGTTACCCAAAATTTATCCATCAGTTCATGCAGATATTCAAAATTGAAATGATGGATAAGCGGAGCCGGTGCAAGAAAATAGCACGCAAAGAAATTTGCCTCCGCTTCATTCTCTTCATCATGAATAAGATGGCGCAGCCGAATATGGCCAATTTCATGAAAAATTGTTGAACGGATACGGGCTTTGTCTTTTGACGGATTGTAAAAAATCTCATAGTGGTTGTCGATTTTTGCCACTATTCCATCTTCGCTTGCTCTTATAACGCATGCAAGCGCCTGCTCAGTAAACCGATTGTATGATTTCAATGCGATTTTAAGCTGATTGCAGACATCTTTAGCATTTACAGGAAATTTTGTAATATGCAGCTCCTTGTACAGTTCTACAACTTCTTCTTTGATTTCCTCGTACCGTTCGTCAGAAAGTCTCAATATCATCCTCCGATGAGTCAGAAAGAAGAGCGGTTATAATCTCTTTCTTTTGCTCGTTTGTTAAAAGTTTTGAATTGCGGGCCAAAAGGAGCTTTATCCGCGGAAATTCCGTTGAAAAATCGGATTCATCTTCTTTTCCGAGAATTTCATCAACGGTTACTCCAAGCACATTCGCAATTTTTACTAGAACTTTTGGTCCTGGCTCTCTTGCATTGCCCAGATAACGCGACACAGAAGCCTCTGTAGATTCGATAGCCTGCGCAAACTCCTTTTGATTTAAATTTTTTGCCTTCATTAGGCGGGCGATTCTTTCGCCCATTGACTCTGCCATTGCCATTGCCCCCTTTTGTTCTTACCATAATGATAATTCAGCTTTCCAGACAAGTCAAGTGTTTTGGAAAGAAAAATTACCAAAATTGTAATTTTTTTTATTGGAGACAGGTTGTCTCAAGGGACGCGAGATAGTCTGCAACACTAAACGGAGATAGTTTGTAACACAACGGAGAGAAAGCGCTCTCTTTATGGAAATCTTAGGAAACCTGGCATAGGTTCATTAAAAAACTTAAAAAATATGGTATAGTAAAAAAAATCTGTTGCAGAAACTGGAGAAAAATATGGCTTTGTCATTTGACGACATTATAAATAAATACCGGGAGAACTCGACTTCCGAAAGAAACAAGGGAGACAAGTTTGAACGG
Organism: Treponema sp. UBA7567; assembly: GCF_002476655.1. Lineage (NCBI taxonomy): Bacteria > Pseudomonadati > Spirochaetota > Spirochaetia > Treponematales > Treponemataceae > Treponema > Treponema sp. UBA7567. Next base: position 69,203 of record NZ_DLLH01000049.1, on the reverse strand, counting down.
CTCATGCAGGCCTATCTTTTGACAAAACCTGCCTACAGCCACTTATTGACAGATGTCTGGCTATGGACAGACTTTCCTTATAAAAAGCAGTTTGGAACTGGCGGCAAGGACACTGGCATAGACCTTGTTTGCCGCACCCACGACGGAGACTACTGGGCTGTCCAGTGCAAATGCTATGCGGCCGGTAAGAAAGTAGACAAAGCAATGGTAGACTCTTTTGTTTCTACTTCTTCCTTTGAATTTGAAACTAAAGACGGCAAGAAAACATTCTCTTTTAAGATTTGGATTGATACTACTTACGACGGATTCAATGCGGAGGCTCAGAATGTGGTCCAGCGGCTTGGCATTCGCCGTATCGGTTTAATCGACCTGAAAAATGACGATGTAGACTGGGAAGCTTTGGATTCTGGAAAAAAAGGAGCAGAAGCAGCCGTAAAAAAATACGGCCTTCGTCCGCACCAAAAGAAAGCGTTCGACGCTACGACCAGATATTTTGCAGACCACGAGCGGGGAAAACTCATCATGGCTTGCGGAACCGGCAAGACTTTTACCTCTTTAAGGATTGCGGAGGCCCTTGCAACAGAAAGCCATCTGGTTCTGTTCCTGGTTCCTTCAATTGCGCTTTTAAGCCAGACGTTAAAAGAATGGTCGGCTCAATGCAAGAGCAATATTTATCCTATCTGCATTTGCTCTGACAGCCAC
>NZ_DLLH01000049.1:0-68478 GCF_002476655.1 Treponema sp. UBA7567 | reverse complement strand
ACGCCACAACCGACAGCAAGAAGGTTTACAGCCAGTTTGTTGATTTTAGGGCAAGACAGGCTTGCGAAGGCGGCATGATTGTCGTGTTCAGCACATACCAGTCAATAGACGTAATCAGCGATGTTCAGAAACAAATAAACAATTTGGATAAAGACTCGTTTATTTTTGATTTGATTGTCTGCGACGAAGCCCACCGCACAACCGGTGTAAAGCAGAAGGACAAGAGCCAGTCTTCGTTCACAAAGGTACATTCAAACGGCAATATAAAAGCAAAAAAGCGCCTTTATATGACCGCTACTCCACGTCTTTATTCCAGCGACGCCCAAGCAAAAGCAAAGGAAAAGGAAGTTGAAGTCTGGTCAATGGACGATCCGCAAATGTTCGGTGAAGAAATCTACCGTATAGGATTCGGTGAGGCAGTCGAAAAACAGCTTCTTTCTGACTACAAAGTAATCGTTCTTACGCTCGACGAAAATTCCGTAGAGCCAGAGCTTTTGAATGAGCTTATGGAAGGAAACGCCGACTTAAAAGAAAGCGACGCTATAAAACTCATAGGATGCATCAATGTTCTTTCAAAGCGGACAAACTATCTTACTGACAAGGAGCTGTTCAGCGACGTTGACCCGGAGCCGATGCGGTCGGCAGTCGCATTCTGCTCCAGCATAAAGAGCTCGATTTATTTAAAAGACTCATTTAATGTGTGCCAGAAAGCGTATTATGAAAAAATGTCTGAGGAAGAACGGGAGCAGCTTGTCGCAGTTCAGGCGGAGCACGTTGACGGCGGAATGGGAAGCACAGTCCGTGAGGAAAAACTTGACTGGCTAAAGCATGCCGACCCAAATAAAAAAGAGTGCCGTGTTCTGAACAATGTGCGCTGTCTTAGCGAGGGCGTTGATGTTCCAAGCCTTGACGCAATAATGTTCCTTTCTTCAAGAAACAGCCAGGTCGATGTGGTTCAATCGGTAGGCCGGGTAATGCGAAAAGCCGAAGGCAAGAAATTTGGCTACATAATCATACCGGTTCTTGTGCCTGGGGATAAGAACGCAGATGAGATTTTGGACACAAGCGACGACTTCAAGATTGTATGGAGCGTGCTGAATGCTCTCCGCGCCCACGATGACCGCTTTAATGCGACAATCAACAAAATAGAGCTAAATAAAAAGAAGCCTAAAATCATAAACGTAACTGGCGGCGGCAACTTTGGCGGAAAGCCAATGGTCGGCGGCGGCGATGACGACGGCGGTTCTGAACCAGTGCAGGGCACGCTCGACTTTGATGAGCTCCAGCAGGAATTATACGACAAGTTCCAGAAGCTTACCGGACAGGTTTTTGCCAAAATGGTAAACAAGTGCGGAAGCCGGCGCTACTGGGCAGACTGGGGAAAGGACGTAGGCGAAATAGCAAAGAGAAATATTGACCGCATAAACAGGCTGATTTCAGTTGATGGCGACCATAAGGACAAGTTCAACGCTTACTGGGAAGGACTAAAGAAGAACCTGAATCCTAGTGTAAGCCGGCATGACGCCGTAGAGATNNAGTCTTTGAGGCTCTGTTCGGAAACGACCACTTTACCAAAGAAAACCCGGTTTCAAAATCGCTGGAAGAAATCGTTTCTCTTTTGGACGAAAAGAGCGAAAGCGGGGACTTGGAAAAACTGGAACGGTTCTATAACTCGGTAAAGCAGCGAGCCGAAGGAATTGACAATGCGGAAGGAAAACAGAAAGTCGTTGTTGAGCTTTACGACAGTTTTTTTAAGAACGCTTTCCCTATGACCGTCGAGAAGCTTGGAATTGTCTATACTCCGGTTCCAGTTGTGGACTTTATTATCCATAGCGTTGAGTGGGTTTTGAATAAAGAATTCGGACGTTCGCTCAGCGACGAGAAAGTTAACATAATCGACCCGTTTACAGGAACGGGAACGTTCATAACACGGCTCCTGCAGTCGGGAATTATTAAAAAAGAGGACTTGGCGCGAAAATACAGGCACGAGATTTTTGCCAACGAAATTGTGCTTTTGGCTTACTATATTGCAAGCGTGAACATAGAAAACGCCTACCACGACCTGATAAAGGACTGTCATTCTGAGCTTGATTCAGAACCTGAATACGAGCCGTTCAGCGGTATTTGTTTAACAGATACGTTCCAGCTGTATGAGAATGGAGATCCCACATTGGACGACAAGGTGTTCAGCGAAAACAGCGACCGTGTGAACGAGCAGAAAAAACAGCCGATTACCGTCGTTATGGGAAACCCTCCGTATTCAGTAGGACAGAAGTCTGCCAATGACAACGCGCAGAACCAGAGCTATGAAAAACTGGAAGACCGCATTGCAGAAACTTATGTCAAGGAATCTGAAGCTGGGTTGAATAAGTCTGCTTATGACTCATACATAAAGGCCTTCCGCTGGGCAAGCGACAGAATCGCTATACAGAAGAACGGGGGGGGTATAATAGCGTTCGTATCGAACGGGAGCTATCTGGACGGCAATGCCCAGGATGGATTCCGCAAGACACTGGAGAAGGAATTCGACAAGATTTATGTGTTCAATCTGAGAGGAAACCAGAGGACGAGCGGAGAACTTTCCCGCAGGGAGGGAGGAAAGATTTTCGGGAGCGGAAGCAGGACTCCTATAGCGATTACAGTCTTGGTCAAAAAGGAGACGGCATAGTGGCTTTTGTATCGAACGGAAGCTGGCTGGACGGCAACGCGCAGGACGGATTCAGAAAGACCCTGGAAAAAGAATTCAGCAAGATCTATGTGCTCAACCTGCGGGGCAACTGCAGGACAAGCGGAGAGCTCCGCAAAAAAGAGGCAGGAAACGTGTTCGGACTTGGCAGCCGCACACCGATTGCGGTAACCGTACTTGTAAAAAAGAGCGAAACAAAACAGTAAATTAGTGCTATAATACAAATGGAGGTTTTGAATGCCGTGTATATCTAGTTTTTATGGACTTTTGATTTATATGTATGGAGACGACCACAATCCGCCTCATTTTCATGTAAATTATGGCGGAAACTGGTCTGTCGTTGATTTTGACGGAAACATAATGGAAGGCGAACTTCCGGCTTCTAAACAAAAACTTGTAAGCGCATGGGCTGAAATTCACAAGGATGAGCTAATTGCCAACTGGGAGCTTGCAAAGAACAAAGAAACACTTGTAAAAATTTTGCCGTTGCAGTAGGAGTTACAATGAGCGCATATTGGACTGTTAAAAACGTAGAGCCTCTTAAAGAATATAGAATATTGCTTACTTTTGAAAAAGGCGTTAGGAAAATCTTTGACATGAAGCCATATTTAAAATACCCAATGTACAAGCCTCTTGAAAACATCTCCATTTTTAACATGGTGCATACGAATGGCGAGACTGTCGTATGGAATGACGAAATAGATATTGCACCTGAAACACTCTATGAAAAAGGAATTAGCTATAATGACTGAGGCACCCAATCATAAGGCAGAAATTTACTACTACGACATAGGCGACTACCTGAGCCGTGAACAAAAACTGGACATAATCGCAAGCTTCAAGAGCATGGAAAATCTGCCGTTCACCCGGCTAAAGCCGAATGAGCATGGCGACTGGATAAGCCAGAGAAATGATAAGTTCGGCACTTGGATTCCGATTGAAGCTGATAAGAAATTTGATTCAAAATCACAAAGTTTTTTTACTACATACTCAAATGGAATTTTAACAGCGAAAGATGCCTATCTTTACAATTATTCTTTTTATCATTTAAATGAGAATGTAGAAAAAATGGTAAATTTCTACAATGAGCAAAGATTATATTATCAGAAGATTATTGCCGAAAAACCTAACGAGAAAATTGAGAATGTAATAAATTTTGATTCCTCTAGAATTTCTTGGTCAGATTTATTCTTAAATGATGTTAAAAAAAATGTACTGTATTCTTTTTCAAACGATGAATTTTGTGATGTTTCTTATCGCCCTTTCCAAAAGCAAAATTTTATTTATCATAAGAAATTTATTCAAAGAACTTATCAACAAACATCTTTATTTCCAACTTCTAAATCTAAGAATTTGATAATAACTTTTAGTGCAGCTAAGTCGCCAACACCCTTACTTACTGATTCTTTGCCAGATTATCATTATTCTGGCGACACACAATGTTTTCCGCTCTACTGGTACGAAACCATCGAGCCGGAGCAGAACTCTCTTTTTGGGGACGACGCGCAAATTGTAAGGCACGAGGCTGTCAGCGACTTTATTTTGGAGCGCGCCCAGGGCAAGTACGGAAACAAAGTCCAGAAAGAGGACATTTTCTATTATGTCTACGGTATCCTGCATTCCAAAAGCTACCGCAAGACTTTCTGCGCCGACTTAAAAAAAATGCTTCCGCGCATTCCGCTTATAAGCGACTATGAGAAATTCTGGGCGTTCAGCAAGGCAGGACGAAAGCTGGCGAACCTTCATTTGAATTATGAGCAGATTGCCGCATATCAAGGGTTGACAATAGAAAGCCTTGAAAATAAAAAATACGCAGATTCAAACTCAAAAAACACACCGGGCGGCGAGCTTTTTGTTGCAGAAAAACCAAAAGCCGGCACTTCAAACAGCGAATACGAATACTATGAAGTCTGTCAGATGAAGTTTCCAAAAAAAGGACAGAAAGACACCATTATATATAATCACTACCACACGGTAAAAAATATTCCGCAAAAAGCCTATGAATATGTGGTAAACGGAAAATCCGCAATCGAGTGGATAATGGAACGCTATGCGGTAACTACCGACAAAAAAAGCGGAATTACAAACGACCCGAACGACTGGTCAAGGGAGCACGAAAAGCCGCGCTATATTCTGGACTTGCTCCTTAGCATTGTAAACGTGTCTGTGCAGACAGCGGACATTGTAGACGCCCTGCCCGATGTAGACTGGGAAAAGGAATAGGTTTAAAAAACAGCGCCTCTGGCAAATGCTTGCCAGAGGCGCATAGCATAATGCGGAAAAAGTTGCTATTTTACAGTGCGGACTACACGGAAACCTAAATAGGCACTTTTTTTAGCGAAGCTCGATTCACCTGGGAAACCAAATGGAAATCTATATTTGACAGCCAGCAAATAGTGAGCAGTGCTATCAGGATAACCGCCTCTAATAATTTTCCTCATACGATGTTGTTTATCAACCGGCTCACTTATAACAGGGTTTGTTACGTCGTCTGTTGTATATGGCGCGTAAAAATCAAAGCACCATTCTGCAACATTTCCTGACATATCATAAATTCCGTAGGCATTCGCCTTATGCTGCTTAACCTCTGTTATTTTACTATATGAAGCTACTTCCCTAAAATCGCTGGAGCCGCTGTATGTATAGTCTTCTCCGCCCCGCGCCGCATATTCCCATTCTGCCTCTGTCGGAAGCCTGTAGCCATTGGAATTAAAATTGCAGACAACTTTTGCTAAGGTTCCTACTGTTTTTTTCCAACTATCAGGATCTGTTGAATCTTCGAGTGAATAACACGGCGTAAGCCCCTCGTCGCTAGAACGCTTGTTGCAATAACTAATTGCATCAAACCAGTTGACAGACTTGACAGGATAATTTTCGCCGTCAGCTATCTCATAGGCAGGCACGTATTGTTTATATTCTGCCTGGGTAACTTCATGCGTGCAAACAAAAAAATCTTTTGTAAGAGTAACAGAATGAGCTTTTGAGGCTTCGCTTTCTTCTGTTGACATGCCAGTCTTGCCGCCCATTGTAAAAGTTCCCGCGCTGACTCTTGCAAAATCTTCCGGGGTCGGAACGTCATCTGTTGAAGGGTTGTCTTCGTCTGAGTTATCTTCGCTAGGCTTTTCAGGGGCGGTTGAGACTTCCTCGTATTCTACTGTTTTTCCGTCAATTGTGAACTTAGTAAGAGCCTTGCCATTTTCTATATCGGCTTGAATTATGCGGGAATATGTTTTTCCGTCGGAACCAGTCCATGTTATCTCTAGGCTGAATACATATTTATTAACTTCAAGAGTTACGGTGTATTTTCCCTGGTGCTCCACATAACGCCCGTAAACTGTCGGATTAGATTCCGCTGTTCTTGCGGAAGCCTGGACTTCTGAGCCTTCTTCCCACTCATAATAAGTTGCGGTGGATTCCGTGTCGATTTTTAAATAGCTTTTGCCGTCTTTGGCCGAATAGATTTTTCCTACATATTCAGGCTGAGAGGAAGTTCCAGAGCCCGAATCGTCGTCTTCTTTACAGGAAGTTATACCCCCCCCGTCAAAATTGTCAAAAACGCCAAAAGCACAGCTGATTTTGCAAAAAACTTGTTCATTTTACATCTCCTATACGCTTTTCTTAAAACAAGAAAGCTAATATTTTTTAGTATACGCTCGAATTTTGCTAAAAGCAATTTTTCAGCGATTACAGTTTTTTATCTTGCATTCTTACAGGAACTCCCATTTTGTCCAGATCGGCTTTTATTCCGCCGACTGTGTAGCCCATGCTGTGAACCATGCTCGCAATGAGGGCCGCATCGGCTTTTCCTTCTTTTAGTACGTTCGCCAGATGTCCGGGAGTTCCGCCGCCGCCAGAAGCAATTACAGGAACACCGACACTTTCCGCAATCATTTTTGTAAGGTTTATTTCGTAGCCGTTTTTCATTCCGTCTGCATCAATCGAATTCAGCACGATTTCTCCGGCTCCAAGCTTTACGGCTTTTATTGCCCATTCGCGCGCGTCAAGATCGGTTTTTGTCCGTCCGCCGTTTATAAAAACCCTGTAGCCGCTTGGGCAGGTTTCGTCTTTTGCCGCATCCATTCCAAGAACAATGCACTGGTTTCCGAAAATTCGCGCGCCTTGGCTAATAAGCTCCGGATTTTTTACAGCCTGGCTGTTCAAGCTTACTTTTTCTGCTCCGGCAAGAATTGTTGAGCGAATGTCTTCGATTGAACCGATTCCGCCGCCGACGCAAAAAGGTATAAAAACCTGCTCAGCGACGCGGCTTATAAGCTCAAGAATTGGACCTCTTCCGCGCGCGCTTGCCATAATGTCGTAGAAAACAAGCTCGTCAACTCCCTGATCGTAGTATTTTTTTGCCATCTCGACAGGGTCGCCAATATCAACATTGTTCTGAAATTTTACGCCTTTTGTAGTCCGGCCGTCTTTTACATCAAGACAAACAATAATTCTTTTTTTTAACATATTTTCTGACCTTTTTTTTAGATTCGGCTGTATTTTTTTGCTTTAGCGGATTCCTGCCTAAAAATTTCTGCCTAGCCGTCAATAAAATTTTTCAGAACCTGAAGTCCGCACTTTCCCGACTTTTCCGGATGGCACTGAAAAACTGTAATATTTTCGCTTTCCACGCAGGCTGGAACTTGCGTTCCGTAATCGACCCATGCTTTTACAATTGTTTTGTCTTCCGGCTGGATTAAATACGAGTGGACAAAATAAAAGTCTGAATGTTCCGGAACTCCTTCCAAAAGTTTTGAGCCGCCGTTTGAAAAATTCAAATCGTTCCAGCCAATCTGCGGAACTTTTAATCCCGGATTTTTTCCTTCTTCTTTCCAGACTGTGTTAAAAAGCTTTATTTCGCCTTTTAAAAGCCCAAGACAGTCAACATCGCCTTCTTCCGAATGTTCAAAAACAATCTGGCTTCCAAGACAGATTCCAAGCATCGGCTTTTTTGCTTTTGCCCAGTCTTTTAAAAATGAGTCAAAGCCTGTTTTTTTTAACTGTTCCATTGCGTATTTTGCTTCGCCGACTCCTGGAACAATCAGCCGTTCGCAATTTTCGAGTTCGGACGGTTTTTTTGAGAGAATAAAATTTGCGTTCAAAGACAAAAGCGCGCGTTCGACACTTTTTATATTGCCTGCATTGTAGTCAACAATTCCAATCATGGCTGAAATTCTAGCGGTGAGATATTTTTTGGTCAATGCCAGGCAGTTTTAATCTGCAAAAAGTTTTGTTTTTTTCAGATTGAAGAATTCGCGCAGTTTTCCGATAATTTCTATATGGATGAACTTTTTCAGGTGATAAAAGCAGTTTTTTCTAACAAAAATGTAATTGCGGCGGCGGTTGGGTGTGCCGTTATGTTTGAATTTATCAGTTACATAGGCAATTACCGAAAAAAGCCGCCAAAACAAAAAATTAAGAAAATAGTTGCCGCAGTTCCTCCAGCTTCTTCTGAAAAAGACGAAAATTCCGCCTCAGAAAAAAAAGCCGATGAATAGATTTTTCAGTTAAAAAATGCCTGAATAAAAAATGAGGTTTTTCTGTTTTTATGTCGATATGATTTTCCCAAAATCCGCCGAGCTTTTTTATTCTTTTACAGTCAAAAAGCTGCGTTAGAATTTCTTGCATATCGCGTGCTTCCCAGACATTTTCCTTATAAAAATCTCTGTCCCGCAAATTGAACTTTTGGGTCAAAATATTCACAGTTTCGTCTTTTGTAAAAAGCCTTCTGTTCCGTTTTATAAACTTAAATGCAAATTCGGCGTCGTCCGCGCAATAATCAGCTTTTTTTCCAAGTTTTTGCGCATCGCAAATGTCGCAGCCCGAACAGACAACCTGTTCTCCTGTCAAATAGCTCATCATAAATTCTCTGCGGCATATTTTTGAATTTGCAAAATCGCCCATAACTTTTTCACGGCTGTTTTTTTGCGCCTGCCGCCATTTTGCCTGGTCTTTGTGGCTCCAGATTAAGACCGAGCTTACAGAGTCGCCTTTTCTTCCTGCGCGGCCTGCTTCCTGGATAAAATTTTCTATGTGTTCCGGGGCGTCGAGGTGAACCACAGTGTAAATGTTTCCCTTGTCCATTCCCATTCCGTATGCGCACGTCGCCGCAAGAATCCCGTCTTCCGAGTCAAAAAACCATTTTTCAACTGCGAGTTTTTCTTCTTTTGTCATGCCTGCGTGATAGAATTTTGCTTTTTCTGAACCGAAATATGCGGTCAAAAGACGAGCCGTGTCTTCCGTTTTTCTCCTGCTTGAGCAAAAAACTATCATTGGTTTTTTAAGCTCGATGCATGCTCTTAAAACGGCTTTTTTCTTTGCGTATGCGTACCTTACTTCGTAGTGAATGTTTGAGCGGTCTGCTGAGCTTTGAACAAGATGGGCATTTCCGTCAAAAAGGACTTCATTCACCCTTGCAAGGACTGGAGGACTTGCCGTTGCTGTAAAGGCGGTGACGGTTTTTACTCCGAGCTCTTTTATGATTTTTCCGAGCGTAAGGTATGCCGGTCTGAACGAATCTCCCCATTCAGAAACGCAATGCGCTTCATCGATTGCAATGTGGGCAATTCTGCATTTTTTTAAGCGGCAGATAATTTTTTCATTTTGCAAAGCTTCAGGATTTGCAAGAATTACCCGCGCTTGTCCGCATTCTATTTTACGAAAATTTTCTTCCCGTTCTTCCTGTGTCTGTCCGCCTTTAAAAACAACGCACGAAAGGCTTCCTTCCTGCATTCTTCTGTGCTGGTCTGCCATCAAAGCCAGAAGCGGATAAATTACAAGAGTCGGGCCGTCCAAAAGCGGCGCAGGTGTCAAAAAACACAGAGATTTTCCGGCTCCTGTCGGCAAAAGAACAATCTGCTTTCCGCGGCACACACCGTCGTTTTCGTTTATCTGGCCGTCTGGCTCAAAATCTTTATCTTCGGAGCATGAAGTGTCTAGAATATTTGCAATTACAAGCCTTTGCCACGGAAACAAAAATTTTATGCCGAATGATTTTTGCGCTGCCCTGGTTGCCTCATCGCAATAAAAAAAATCTTCTTCGTCAAAACTTTGCGCAGGAAAATCTTCGCCTTCAATAAAAAAATCTTTTTCTGCCATACATATTGCCTCCGGCACTAATATATATGGCGGTAAAAGTCAATTTTTGCACAAAAAAAGCAATTATCTGTCAAGAATTGTAATTTCTACGCGGCGGTTTTTTGCCATTCCAGCCTTGTCTGCATTTGAGGCGACTGGAACTTTTGAACCAAATCCCTGCGTAAAAACGTGTTTTTTTTCTCTAATTCCCAAGTTCGTCAAAAAATCTGCAACGGCTTCCGCCCTCTGCTCGCTCAAAATCTGGCACGATTCTTCGCTTCCAAAGCGGGCAGTGTGTCCCGAAACTAAAAGGTCGTTGTCAGGATAAGCCGAGAGAATTTCCCCGATTTTTTTGATTTTAGTTTTTTCGCTTTTTTCGAGCCGCGCGCTGTTTGCTTCAAACTGAATATTTTCCAGGCTGATTGTAAGTCCGCGGTCGGTTTTTGTTACCGAAACGTCTTGCAAGCCCATTCCGTCAATTTTTTCGAGGATTTCCTGCACAGCCTCTTCTGTCGCCGTCCTCTTAAATTCTGTATATTCGACCTTCGTTTTTCCAGAAAACTGATATTCATTTCCGGTCAAAGTTTCAATCACGATTCTAAAATTTTCTTCGTAATGGTCAATCTGTCCCTTTTCAAAATCCCACCAGATTGTTCTGTCAGAAAAACCCATCGTCGTAACTGGAAAATCAGCAATAAAACCATTTTGCGCCTGTTCCATTTCCGTTTCGTAAAAAAGCGTGTATTTTGCAGAAATTACTGCAAAAGTCTTTTTTGTCCTGGAACTGTCCGAAGAAAGGCCTTCTTCATCGCGCTCATATTTGTATTTTGCCGTAAAAGGCACAAAAAACGGCTCTTCAACGTTCAGCTGGCGCCTCAAGTCTTCCGCTTCGTAGCCTTCGGCAGTCCACTCATCGCCAGTTTTTAGCATTTTGTCCGGAAAAACAGGAAGGTCGCGGATTACCGGCATAAAATAGCTTGAGTCAATTTCAAACCGGCCGTCCTTTGCCCTCCAGAAATTGCTTTCAAAATTTTCGCCCCATTTCCAGCTTCCGCCGTTATTGTCCGCAGAATGAGACTGCTCGCTCGTCATAAAATTTCCGCATATCCAGCCGCGTCCGTTTTCATCAACTTTTTCGACTCTTTCTGTAACACGGCTTACGATTTTTGCGCGGTGGTTCAGCCTGCCGTTCACTTTGACAGTCTCGTCAACAGTAGAGATCAAGCCAAAATTGTCGCCTTCGCTGTATTTAAACTCAAATTTTCTGCCTTCGTCAGCAGCAAAAAACAAATTTGCGGCAAAAATAAAAAATCCGGCAAAAAAAATCGTTTTCTTCATAAAAATTCTCCATAATAAAATTTGGGACGCACAAGAGGCCCTCTAACCGCTGTTGCAGGCTTCGGTGCCCTCGGTGCTTTGCACGCGCACGCGCCCTTCCACATCGGGCTGCAAAGCCCGGGCGAGCTTTAGCTCACAGTTATATAAAACAAGTTTTGCAAAGCAAAAGTTGCAGCGTGCACCGCACGCAAGCCATCGGGCTGCAATGCAATATAAAAAGTATGGTATAATCACTTTATGAGCATTTTACTTGAGCGTTTTATTCACAATCCCGCGCTTTTATTTATTTTCGGAATAATTATATTCATTTTAATTGTTTTTATCTCCTGGAAAGCCGGAAGAATTTCTGCCGAGTTAAAATTCCGCCGTGTCTTAAAAACTGAGCGCGCAGATGCTGTAAACCGTTCAAAAGCGGTTCTTTCCGGACTTGCAGCCGAGCAGATTGCTCCTTTTTTGCCGGATTTTCCATGCAATCCTGCCGACTGCCGTTTTGTCGGAAAACCTGTGGATTTTGTCGCTTTTAGCACAGAAAATGATGGCGAGGTAAAAGAAATTTTATTTATTGAAGTAAAAAACGGGACAAGCCAGCTTTCAAAGCGCGAAAAAGAAATAAAAAAATGCGTTGAGGAAAAAAAAGTGCGGTACATAGAGTACCGCACCAATTTAGAAAATAAAAATTTTTAGTCTGTGTAGCGGATTTCCTGCCAAATATTGTTGTATTTGTCCAGGTTTTCGCCAATGTCGAGCTTAAGCTTGCAGTTATTCATCTGGCTTGCTTCGTACATTGGTTTTTTAGTCGTAAACTGCGCCGCCTCAGGAACTACAAAGCAAGGAAAGTGGAATGCGTCAAGAAACTTTGCATAAACTTCTGGACGGTGAATGTAATTTATAAATTCATTTGCAAGCTCAGCGTGCTTTGCAGTCTTTAAGATGCACATGCTGTCCAGATAAGACGGGCCGCCTTCTTCAGGAATAAAAAAGTCGATTGTTTCTTCCCATTTTTCTTCCGGAACTTCACCGTAAACTACTTCTGCATATCCCTGGCAGAGCCAGAAATCTCCAGAGGCAAATGACTTTCCAAAGCCTTCTGCGTCAAATTTTACAAGGTTTGGCTTCCATTTATTTACGATAAGTTCTTTTGCTTTTGCAAGCTCGCCTTCGTCTGTCGTGTTAATGTCGTAGCCCAGAACAGTTAGCGCGTCGCCTACAACTTCACGCATGTCGTCCATCATTGTGGCATGGCCTGCAAACTTTTTGTCAGCAAAAATATTCCAGTTTTTTTCGTAAGTTCCGGCCTGAACTTTTGTTTTATTTACGCTTACGCCTGCCGCTCCAAGATAGTATGGACTTGCGTATTCAAAATTTGGATCATAAGTTGCCATTTTTGAAAGCAGGGGATTTAGTTTTGAGTTATTTGTCTGCTTTGACGGATCGAGTTTTTGCAGCATTCCCTGTGAAATCATGATTGAAGCATAGTCCTGCGAAGGAACAACAATGTCGTAGCCTTTTGCGCCTGCCTTGAGCTTTGCATACATTTCTTCGTTAGAGGCATAGCTGTCTACTTTTACCTTACAGTTGAATTCTTTTTCAAAGTCGCGAAGAACTTCGTCTGGAGTGTAATAAGTCCAGTTGTACAGGTAAAGAGTTTTTCCGTCATCTCCACAAGAAGTAAAGAGACCCATAGCGGCAAATGCACCAAAAGCCGCAACTGCAATTTTAGAGGCGATTTTCATAACGCTTAACTCCAAAACCCGGATGCCCCATTGCAACCGGGAAAACATTAAATAAACCGCTCACACAGAGCGTTTTTTTACATAAAAAACAGAAAAGCCTTCTAGCGCGCCGCGGCAAAGCCTTTCAAGCCTTTTCTCAAGGAGAAGGTCAAAATTCCGATTGCAACGATTAAAACAAACGAAAGCGAGTTGATAACCGGGCTTACTCCAAAACGAATCATCGAGTAAACGTATAGCGGCAGGGTTGTGCTTCCAGGCCCGCTTACTAAAAAAGTAATTACATAGTCTTCAAGAGACATTGTAATGCTCATCATAAAGCCGGAAATAATTCCAGGCATAATCGCAGGAATGATAACCTTTGTGAGCGTCTGAATTTCATTTGCTCCGAGGTCATGGCTTGCTTCGATAATCGAGGTGTCAAAATCATCAACACGCGCAGTAACCATTAAAAAAACAAAAGGCAGACAGAAAGTTGTATGGGCAATAAAAATCGTAACCAGGCCAAGGCTCATTTTTACGGCGCTAAAAAAAATCAAAAGCGAAAGGCCCATGATTACTTCTGGCAAAACCATCGGCAAAAAGCTTATTGTCTGAATATAGCCTTTGCCCGTAAATTTATACCAGCTTACTCCGATTGCGGCCAGCGAGCCCAAGACCGTTGCAACGACAGAAGACGAAATTGCAACTATAAAACTGTTCAATAGCGAATGCCAAAGAGGAGCAGAGTCAAAAATCAGCTTTTGATACCATACAAACGAAAAACCTGTAAATTCCGTGTCTTTAGATGCATTGAACGAATAAAAAATGATTACCAGAAGCGGCAAAAACAAGAACAAAAGACACAAAAAAAGCACTGTTTTTGAAAAACTAAACTGCGGAGCGCGTTTTTTCCAGCCGCGTTTTGCATGGCGGAAGTTTTCGCTCTGTTTTCCGCGGTTTTGTTTTATAAGGTTAAACGGATTGTGTTTCATTATTTTACACCTCCAATTCCTGTAGTGTCTTCTTTTGTAGAGACTTTTTTGAGCTCAGCGTCTTTTTTGCTGGAATAAAGCATCCACAAAATGCCTGCCATGGAAAGAAGTGTCAAAACCATTGAGAATGCAGAAGCTAGAGGCCAGTTTCGTGTTTTCTGAACCTGATCAACGATTATATTTCCAATCATATAACTGTCTTTTCCGCCGACAATATTCGGAACTGTGTAAGAGCCAAAAATCGGGATAAAAGTAAAAATCAAGGCCGAAATAATTCCGCTGCGGATTCCTGGAAGCAGAACTTTTAGCATTGACTGAGGTTTTGTTGCTCCAAGGTCGCGGGCTGCTTCCAAAAGCGAAAAGTCAAAACGGTCAACAGCAGTAAAAATCGGCAGAATCGCATAAGGCAGATACATATAAATGCTTAAAACTATAACTGCGCCTTTTGTGTACATAAACTTTACAGGCTCAAACCCGGCAGAATTCCCGGTTATTTTATGCCAAAAATTTACAATAGAACTCAAAAACATATTTAAAATTCCATTGTCGCCAAGAATTGTAATCCATGCAAAAATTCTTATGAGCGAGTTTGTCAAAAATGGAATGATTATAAGAATTAAAAGCAATGTCTGACGTTTGCTTCTTGCCATGGCATAACCGCATGGAAGAGCAATCAGAATCGTAATAAAAGTTGAAAGAGCCGTAATCCACAGTGTGCGCAGAAAAATAATTCCATACGCCGGAGTAAGCATCTGTTTGTAGGCTTTTAAACTGAACTCAGCAATAACCGAGCCATAAACATCGCGCTTCATAAGAGAATATGCAACGATAATTATGAGCGGGATTACAAAAAACAGACTGAACCAAAATCCCATTGGCCATGCATAAACTGGTCCTGGATTCATCTTTTTATATTTTTTGTCTCTTGCAGCCTTTGCAAATGCCAGCTGCGGACTTTCTTTTTCTTTTTTCATTACAAACTTGTCCTTTTGTCTTTTTTTATCGATAGAAATGATAGAAAAAATGCGGATATGAAGATATTAAAAATTATTTTTCAATATCTTCAACAATATATCCGTCTTCTGCCGACCACGAAATGTAAACAGTGTCTTTCCATTGAATTTCCGGGCCGTCATCAAGATAGTTTGTATGCTGCTTAAAGACTTTTACGATTGTGCCTGTTTTTTCCAGTTTGATATAGAATTTTGACTGGAAACCTGTGTAAACCGGCTCTTCAACCACACCTTTAAACACGTTGATGTCTTTGCGGCCGTTTACATTTGGTTCTTCGAGAGTAATTCTGATTTTTTCCGGGCGGATAGTAAAGGCGACTTTCTGGCCTTCGTCTGTGTGCTCGTAATCAGTTACAAGAATATTTTTGTCTTCTTCTTTTGTTGCCTGAGTGTCGCCTGTAAGCTGAGCCTGCAGTCCGAGGGCTGGAGTGTTGAGAGTTACCATGTATTCCTCGCCGGTTTTTGCCTTGTAGCCTTCGCATTTTACGACAGTTGACTCAAAAAGGTTTGTTTCGCCGATAAACTGGGCAACAAACTGAGTAGCCGGACTTTCGTAAATTTCAAAAGGAGTTCCAATCTGAAGCACATTTCCCTTGTTCATGATTGCAATGCGGTCAGAAACTGCAAGCGCTTCGCTCTGGTCGTGGGTTACAAAGATAAAGGTGATTCCGATTTTGTCGTGCAGACGGTCAAGCTCAACAAGAAGGCTTGAACGCAGTTTTGCGTCGAGGGCAGAAAGAGGCTCGTCGAGCAAAAGCACTTTCGGTTCGTTTATGAGAGCTCTGGCAATAGCAACACGCTGCCTTTGTCCGCCAGAAAGCTGATTCGGCTTTTTGTACATGTGTTCCTCAAGCTGAACCAATGACAGATATTTGAGGACTTTTTCTTCAACAGTAGCATTGTCGATTTTTTTTAAGCGGAGAGAAAATGCAACGTTTTCAAAAACTGTCATATGCGGAAAAAGCGCATAAGACTGAAAAACCGTATTAGACTGCCTTTTGTTTGGCGGAAGTCCTACGACGTTTGTATCATCAAAAAGAACGGCACCGTCATCAGGATTTTCAAATCCTGCAATAATCCGTAGAAGTGTCGTTTTACCACAACCTGATGGACCTAGCAAAGTGAAAAATTCACCTTGATTAATCGTAAAATTAATGTCATTCAGCGCAATAAAATCGCCAAATTCTTTCGATACGTGGTCAATCTTTACCTGACTACCGTTCAATGTGAGTACCTCTTTTTTTTACAGCCCGACTTCTGGGGGTTTTGATGAATAACAGAAAAACTGCATAAAAATTAAAATATGATTATTAGCCCAAATTGTCTACACATTTTTTAAAAGTTTTATAAATTTTATTTTTTATTTTACACAGACTTCGAGCTTTACAGTTTAATGTCATTACTGAACTTGTCCCATGTTATTATCTGGCTTGACCCGATANNCGATAATCTATTGAAATTTTACAGCAGCCGTTCAAGAGCCATAAATAAAATGGTTCCGCCAAAAATGCTTATCATGCTGTTGCCTTTCCATAGATGTAAAATAATTGTTGCCAAAACTCCGGCGATTGCAGGAATTCCCCATGGTGAAGAGCTAAAGGTCATGTATTTTGGATCGGCAAGGCAATAGATGATTAAAACACCGATTACCATTGCAGGAATATATTTTTCAATAAACGAAAGAACCTTAGGCGGCTTTTTTCTGCTGAAAAGAATAAACGGAAAAGCCCTCAGCAGATACATAAGGGCTGCGGTTACAAGTGTTGCAATAAGTGCCTCTGAAAGTGTAAGTCGCATTTATTTTTCCTCCGTTGAGCTTGATTCTTCTGTTGTTTTTGTATGTTTTATTACAGTAATTCCGCGCACTAAAATCAAAACTGCAATTCCAAGCGAAAGAGCTACGATCAAAATCTGCTGCGATGGAAGATAACCGAATTTTGAAAGGACGATTGCCGCTATTGCCGTGCAGATTCCGCAGAGAGAAGGAAAAAGGTCTTTGCTTTGTTTAATCTGTTCAATCATAAGCACAATAAAAAGCGAGTTGAGCGCAAAATCAACGCCTGTAAAGTCGAAAGGCAAAAAAGTTCCTAAAAGAGCTCCGATTACGCTGCCCAAAAGCCAGTAAGACCAGTCGAGAGCGGCAATAAGACTGTAAAATTCACCGTCTTTTTCTCCAAGCGGAACCTTGCTTGTTGTGATGAGCGCATAAGTTTCGTCAGTAAGAGCAAAAATCAAAAAAGGCTTCCATTTTCCGACACGCCTTTTGTCATATTTTTTTAGAAGCGAAAGTCCGTAGACAATATGCCTGATTCCTACAAAAAACTGTGTTACCAGAAATGCTGGAAGCGGAGCGCCTGCTGCCATAAGGCTTATTCCGATATATTGCCCTGTTCCGGAAAAAATTGTCATTCCCATAAAAAGGGCAAGCCACCACGGGTAACCGTTGTTTACAACCATCAATCCAAAAGGAATTCCAATAGAAATATAACCAAAAAAAATAGGAAGCGTAAGTTTTGCGCCTTTGCAAATGCTGTCTTTTTTTAACATAGAGGCGAGTATAGCACTTTTTACTGTTTGATAAAATATGTTTTGTATGCTAGAATTTTTTGAAAAGTTTGAGCTGGAGGAAATCTCTAAAAATGACTGCGATTATTTTTGGACTTTTGCTTATTTCGTTTTTTGTATGTGCTGCCTTGCCGCAAGGTTTAGGCTGGGGAGATTTTATAATTTCCGCGCTAAAAGGCGTTGGCCCTTTGGTTGCTGTTCTTGCCGGTGTTGCCGCCTTTTTTATAGGTTTTGCCGACATTCAGGACAAAAAAGAAGCCCGCAGAGAAGAAAAAGAAGCCTTTGAAGAAGCAAAAAAATCTGAAGAAAACGATTAGCTTTATAAAAGACGATTTTCTTAAAAATTGTTGTTTTAATGGCTTTTTAGAGAGTTTTCGTTCTCGTTTTTATTGACCAAAATCAATAAAAATTTTAATATTTATATCCCCGTATATGCGCAGATAAAAGCTTCAATATCTGCGGAGTGTGATTTTTGAAGATGCAATCAAAATGAACACAAGAGACTTTTTAGTACAAGGTATATACAAATGAAAACTTTATTCGTAAAAGATTACGAGCAGAAACGCGACTGGTACATCATCGATGCTGCCGGCAAACCGCTCGGACGCGTTGCAGCAAAAGTTGCAGCAGTTGTTCGTGGTAAGAACAAGGCTTCTTACACTCCAAACCAGGCAATGGGTGACTTTGTTGTTGTTATCAACGCTGACAAAGTTGTTGTTTCTGGAAACAAAGCATCTGACATGCTTTATCGCCATTACACAGGCTATGTTGGCGGTCTTCGTGAGTATTCGTTCGAAAAGCTTATCGAAAGAAACCCAACCGAACCTCTTTCACGCACAATTGCAGGCATGCTTCCAAATGGACGTCTTGGACGCAAAATGATGGACAGTGTAAAGATTTATGCAGGTTCTGACTACCCACATAAGGCTCAGAATCCAAAACCGCTTGAAGTTTAAGTCAGGAGTCTATGATGGTTAAGAATATTGCAATTGGAACAGGTAGAAGAAAGACAGCTACTGCACGTGTATTTCTCCGTGACGGTAGTGGAAAAATCGTTGTAAACGGAAAAGATGTTGCTGAATACTTTGATTCAGAAGAACAGGTACGCAGAGTACATCAGCCGCTTCTTGTTACAAGCAACGAAAATAAATTTGACGTTTTGATTAACGTTGTTGGCGGCGGATTGAACGGCCAGGCAGATGCTTGTCTTCACGGACTTTCACGCGCCTTGCTTCAGGTTGATCCTGATGCCCGCACATCGCTTAAAGCTAACGGATTCCTTACTCGCGACAGCCGCATGGTTGAACGCAAAAAGTATGGTCAGCGCGGTGCTCGCCGTCGCTTCCAGTTCTCAAAACGTTAGTTTTTATTCTGTACAATATGTACAAAATTTCGCTTTTGGTTTTTCTTTTTGTGGAACAGCCGGAAGCGAAAAAGCTTTCGGAACACAAATGCGCATAAGTGCTATAAAACAGACTTCATCGGACATTGTAGAAATTGCAACGGACGGCGGGTCTGTTTTTTTTGTAAGGTTTGCTTTTCTCTATTCTGTCAAACCAGAAGAATTTTTTGTTGGCGCAGAATTTTTTGAAGACAGGGAAATGGAAATTGTAGACGCCGCTTTAGCTTTTGTTGCGGAATGCAAGGCGGAAGAGTATCTTGCCCGCTGTGAGCAGTGCAGGGCTGGACTTGAAAAAAAACTTTTTCAAAAATCACATTCAAAGCAGTCAATAAAACAGGCCTTGGATTATCTTGAGGAAAAAAATCTTCTCAACGATCTTCGTTTTTCTGAAATCTGGCTTAGAAATCATGCTGTTGCAAAACCTCAGGGACGGATAAGGCTTTTGAGTGAGCTTATTTCGCGTGGAATAAAAACAGGCGATGCAAAAAAAGCCGTTGATGATTTTTTTAAGGTGAATGATGAAATTCAACTTTGCCGCAGAGCGTATAAAAAAGCGTTAAAAAATGGAAAAAAAGATGAAAAACTCATAAAATACTTAATGGATTCTGGTTTTTCCTATAAACTGATACTTTCTGTTGCAGACGAAGAATAACTTATTTTGTAAAAAGGAAAAGAGGCTTGAGATGTTAAAAAAAACTGACAAACCGGAAGTTTTTTCGGCACTTGAAGTTGCAAATATCTGCGGTGTTGTAAATCAGACTGCGATAAACTGGATAAAAGGCGGTCATTTAAAGGCTTTTACCACGCCAGGCGGACAATACCGCGTTTATCCCGATGATTTGGCTTCTTTTATGAAAAGTCGCGAAATGAGAATTCCTGAGCATCTTGCTAAAAAATGTGCAGGAAACTTTTATGAACACGGCGATATTCTTATTGTTGATGATGATAAGGGCTTAAACTGCGTAATTGCAAAATTCTTGCAGAAAAAATATGAATCTTTTGGAGTTGAAATTTTTCAGGCTTTTGACGGTTTTGAAGCCGGAGTTTTAATGACAGAAAAACATCCGAAAATTTTAATTCTCGATCTTGATTTGCCGGGCGTTGACGGATTTAGCCTTTGTAAAAAAATTCGTGAAAATGAAAATTTCGGAAAGCCGATGATTTTTGTTGTGACGGCTCTTGAAGATGCCGAGTCCGAAAAACGTGTAAAAGAACTCGGCGTAAATTATTTTTTCAAAAAACCTCTAAACTTGATTGAGCTTGCCCAGATTCTTGATGAAAATTCTTAGTTAGAATTTTCCGTATGAAAGAAGCGGGGTCTGTCCAAAGGCGGAAGCCGGATTTTTTATTGAAGAAAAACCTTCCAAAAGAATAGAACGCAGGCTTTCGCTTTTTTCGTATCTAAAATTCTTGAACGAAATATTGTCTGACTCAAAATCTGTTTTTATGGATTTTTTTGCTTCATCAAAAGTAAAAATTTCGTCAATAAGACCGTTTTCTTTTGCCTGTTTTGCCGAATAAATGCGTCCGTCCGCTATTTTCTGGACATCTTTTATATTCATATTGCGGCTTTCGCTTACAATCTGTGTAAACTGCTCGTATGCCTCGTCGGAAAGGCTCTGCATAATCTGAATCTGTTCTTCGGTCGGCTTTTCGTTGTAGTTAAGCATATTTTTGTTCTTGCCGGTATGAATCGTAATCGACTTTATGCCTATTTTCTCGAGAAAGTCCGTTGCATCGATTGAACTTGCGCTTATTACTCCGATTGAACCTGTAATCGTGTTGCGGTTTGCATAAATTTTATCTGCAGCGCAGCCAATGTAATAGCCTCCGGAAGTTGCCATTTCTGCAAAATACGCATAGATTTTTTTCCCGGTTTCCTTGTATTTTAAAAGTTCAAGATATGCTTCGTCGGCATGGTAAACTGTTCCGCCTGGAGAATTTACGTATAGGAGAATTCCTGCATTTTTTTTGTCATTTTTGAGTGAGCGAATCGTATTCAAAAGCCATTTTTGGCTGTACTCGCTTCCTTTTTCCTGAATTACACCCGAAATATTAACGACTGCAATGTAATAATTCGAATCTTTGTTGTAAGAAAAACTGTTTTGCGTCTGCTGTTCAGGTTCTTTTGATTTTTTTGAAATAGAAAAAAGATCCGTTGAGGAAACCTTAAAAACTCCCATCAAGATTGAAATCAATGTAATTGTCAGCAAAACGGCAAGTCCGTATTTTGTGTTTTTTTTGTTCATTTTGTATGCTCCAGCTTAAATAAAGTCACTTTCTGTAAGAATTCCTGTGCGAAGCGCGTGCATTTTTAAACTTTTGTATGCATTTGTAAAAGACATATATTCATAAGGCTGAATCCACAGCTGCAAAATTCCAAATGTAAGGGCAGAAAGAAAGTGCCACCCAAAAAAACTTATGCACATGACAAAAATGTCTGCCTTAAAACCTTTTGTAAGCGTTTTGCTTATTTGCATTGCTTTTGCAACTCCAATTTTTGGATTTTCGGCAAGTACAAAAAACATCTGCGAGTAAGAAAAAGCCTTTACGATTCCAGGAATAAAAAACAGAAAACTCCAAAGCACGACCCAAAGCATAAACCAAAGACCTGCAAGCGCGCCTTTAAACCAGTGCGTAAAACCACGCAAATATTCGGAGAACGAGATTTTTTCCAAAGTTTTAAAATATTCATTGTAAAGATGGCACTGCGCAAGAATTAAAATTCCTGTGATAGAAATTGTCAAAATCGAAAAAAGCAGGCTTATGCCAGAGTCAGAAATTGTAGAAACGCTAAAAGCATAATCGTCCGCAAAATCGTCTTCCGTTTCGTAAATCCAGGAAGCAGTTTGTGCGTAGGCTGAATTGTCTGCTGTTTGTGAAGTATGAATTTCGGAGCTTGTGCCCAAAAACAGCAGTATGAATGTGGTAATCAATGTTGCAAGAACTGGGACAGTCCTTCTGCCGGCAAGCTGTTTTTTTGCAGTCTGTTTATAAAGTTTTCTGTTAAACATATTATTCTCCAAGCATTTGCGAATAGTAACGGTTTTCGATTTTGTCTTCCGAAATGCCGCATTTTGAAAGCATTTTTAAAAGCTTTTCACGTGATTGAGATACTGTTTTTTCGCTGTTGTTCTCAGAAAGAATTTCAATTTCCAAAAAATCGCCGAGTTTTGCAACATGGCAAAGTTCAAGATTTGCGCCGTCGTAGTGCCAGCTGAGCACGTTTTTTTGCTTTTTTAGGGTTGTTTTAAATCCTGTGTCAAAAAGAAAGGCTTCGATTGCATCTGCATCTGAGAGAAAAAGTTCTTTTTCGTCGTTTACTTCGATGGAGGCTCCTTCTTTTTTGAGAATTTCTTTGCGTTTATAAGTAAAAATTACCGATTTTTGAGAAGTTGTCTGCGGCGCGTTTGGAACTTCCTGTGTGGAAAACGGAGTTTCTTTTCTAATGCGCACCTTGATTGATTTTCCGTTTATTGTATTTGAATAGTAAGTGTCGTCTTTTTCGACCGCTCCAGAAAAAGATGCAAATTTTTCGAGATTTTGAATTACAGATTTTCGGTCTAAGACGTGGGCTTTTAGTTCAATTTCGTACATTCTAGTAATATAGCACATTTTTTTGCAAAAGAGAATAAAATGTTTATTCTTAAGAAAACTACGTCTCATTTAAATTTGCCATAAAAATAAAAAGACTGTAAAATTGTGTAATTATGACAATAACTTTAAAAAATTCTAATTACGAAGTCGTGCTCAATACTCACGGAGCAGAAATCAATTCTTTCCGCGGAGCTGACGGCACAAAGTATGTTTTTGAAGGACCGGAATCTGTTTGGAAATTCCATGCGCCGGTTTTGTTTCCGCAAGTTGGACGCATAAAAGACGGCTTTTATACATACAACGGCAAGGAATATCATCTTGTAAACAACGGAATGAGCCGCGATCTGGAACATAAGATAATTGAGCAGTCAGAAACGGCTGCAACTTTTGAATTGACAGACAGTGCGGAAACTGCTGACAAATTTCCGTGGAAATTTAGCCTTAAAACTCATTATGAGCTTAAGGACGACGGACTTATTTTTACAACGACAGTAACGAATACTGATTCTTCTGCAATGCTGTTTTCTATCGGAAGCCACACCGCTTTCTGCTGTCCGCGCAACACAGATCCAGCCGGCACTGTAAATTCTGATTATCAGTATGAATTTGAAAAGAAAGAACCTTTGACGACTGTTTTGCTCAACGACGCAGCCCAGCTTGCTGTTGACGAAGAAGGAACTTCTCCTTGCACAAAACTTTACGGCGAAAAAGAAAATGGAATAATTCCGATTGACGCAAAAGGTTTTGGAAATGGACATTTCTTTACAAAAATTACTTCTGACTGGGTTGGCCTTCGCAACAAAAAAGACGGAAGCCTTGTAAAAGTTAATTGCAAAGGTTATCCGTACGTTATGGTTTGGCAGGGCGGAAAAGGCGAAGAAGGCGCTGCTGGTAACGGTTTTAACTGCATTGAACCTTGGTACGGAACTGCCGATGCTGAAAATACCGGACATGAGTGGGAAGAAAAGGCAGGCTTGATTTCTCTTGAGCCTGGAAAAAGTTTTACCGCTGACCAGTCGATTACGATTGAAAAATAATCACAGCGTTTGACTTCATATATAACGGAAATTTGGGAAAATCTCCTGGTTTCCGTTATTTTTTTGCCTGAGAGGAATTCTGCAGATATTTTGCTTCGTATGTTTTGACTGGAAGCGGTGTAGAAAAGTAAAAACCTTGAAAAAGCTTGCAGTCCATTTTTGAGAGGGCGAGCATCTGGTTTTCTGATTCTACACCTTTTGCAATAAATTCCATTCCTAATGTGTTTGACATAGAAATCATCGTCTGTAGAATTATTTTATTTTTTCCAGAAACTTTTGATTCTGTCAGAAACGAAGTGTCCATTTTTATTCCATCGGCAATAAAGTCTTTTAGTACGTTGAGCGAAGAAAAGCCTGTTCCAAAATTGTCGATGTAGACTTTTATGCCGAGTTTTTTTAACTCAGAAAAAATTTCGATTGTTTTTTCAGGATTTTCAACCATTGCTGTTTCCTTAATTTCGGCTTTGAAATTTTGAGGCGAAATGTCGTATTTTTTTATGAGGCCGGAAAAGGTTTTTGTTATGTCTATAAAAAATTTGTCTTTGCTCGAAGCGTTTACAGAAATAAAAAGGTCAGAAAATCCTCTTTTTTTCCATTCGTGCAATTTTTTTGCTGCAAGTTCCCAGACGTAGACATCGAGTTTGTAGATTAAACTTGTTCGTTCAAGAACATCCAAAAAAGAGCTTGGCGTTAAATTTTCATATTTAGGGTGGTTCCAGCGTACGACAGATTCAGCTCCGAGCACATTTCCGTCTTTGTCCATAATCGGCTGAAGCTGAATCGAAAACTGTTTTTCGTTCAGTGATTTTTCAAAATCGTTTACAATGTCTTTTTCCATGAGCATTTTTTCCATCATCGATGAATTATAAAATGAAAAAATTTGGTTGTCAGAATCTTTGATTGTATCAACTGAAATTTTTGCTTTGTCGTAAATGGACTGAACGGTTTCTTTTTTATCGTAAATTTCGTAAATTCCTGCCACAATTTGAATGTTGTAAAGAGTTTTTTCGATTATGCAACTAACTTCGTTAAATGCTTCCTCGAAAATATCTTTGTCAAAATTCTGTTTTTCCATAAAAATTGCAAATTTATCGTCTGCGATGCGTCCAATTATGCTTTTCTTGTAACAGAGCCTTTTTATAACTTCGGTTTGATTTTGCAAAACAGAATCGCCGACTTTTTCGCTGTAAATTGTGTTTATAAGTTTAAAATCTTTTATGTTTGTACAGAGTAAAATCGGGTTTTTGTAAGTGTTTTGGTTCAAGGCTTCCTGCATTTTTTTGAAAAAGCCGGAACGATTTAAAAGTCCTGTGAGCAGGTCGTGATTTGCAATGTAATTTTTGCGTCTGGATTCCAGCGTTTCTTTTGTTTTGTCCTGAAGCCTTAGGTATGAGCCGATGTTTGAATTTGAAATGAAAAAATCCTTGTATTCGGTAACGTAATACCGTTCTTCCCCGTTGTCGAGTTTTAGGGAAAGTTCTGAAGGGCGGGTTTTTAAAAAGTTCTGCCGGAATTCCTTTGCAAAATTTTCAAGGTTGTCATTGGATTTTTTTAAGACGTTTTTTGCGGCAGAATTTGCATAGATTAAATTTTCCGAAGAGTCGTAGCAAAAAATAATGTCTTTTATGGATTCTGTTATGGCGCTTAGAGGCCCGATTAAAACAGGAGAAGAAAAATCCTTGTTCACGTAACTTGCTATAAAAATTGAACTTGCAACGAGCATTAAAAGAGAAAAGTTTAGCGGCAAATTCAGCGAATTAAAAATATAATTTGCAATTAAAACTAAGCTTTCGCTTGTTAAAATTGCAATGTATTTTACTTTGTTATACGAAGGCGCTTTTACAATGCTTGAAATTAAAAGGGCAACCGAAGAAAAACTTAAAATTGCGCAGAGTAGTTTATGAAATCCAAATTTTGAAGTGAATTCAATTCCCCAATAAAAAAATCCTGCCTTCGTGCGTGCTGGAATAAGGTCAAAAATAATCTGGACTCTGGCATTTGCAAGAAGCAGAACGCTGTCGATAAAGCACAAAATAAAGTACAGTTCTTTTAGAAAGCCGATTTTTTTTGTCGTGTTTGTAAATGCATGATTAAAAGAAAATGTCAGATAGTATGTCCAAATTGAGCATACTTTAAAAGCACAGAATAAAATGAGAGCTTTTGTGTGGAATTCCGACATCAAAAACAGCGAATAGGTGAACAGCATTGCAGAAATTGCGCATATTACAAAAATTGTCGGTTCTTTTGCGTCAGTCTGCGCTTTTGAAATTGCACGGACAAAGCGAAGCAGAAAAATTGCCGAAAGAAATGAAAAGGCACTGAAGATTTTAAAGAATATGTATAAATTCATTTTGTGCCTCCGAGCGTATTTGTTTTTGAAATATAATTGCTTTCAAAATCTGCAACAGAAATCGGTTTTGAGTAAAGATAGCCCTGAAAAAAATCGCAATTGAGATTTTTTAAAAATTCGGCTTGTTCTTTATCTTCAACTCCTTCGACAATAATTTTAATTCCGAGCTTTTGAGCCATTTTTATAACGGCTTCGAGAATTTTTTTGCTCCGTTCTTCATGTTTTGTTTTTGACAGGAACATCATATCGATTTTTAGAATATTTATGCTGATGTTTTTTAGAATTGTCAGAGAAGAATAGCCAGTGCCAAAATCGTCCATTTCGATTATAAAGCCGAATTTTTGCAGTTCTGTAATAATTTGTTTATGAAGCTTTAAATCGTGAACCAATGCAGTTTCTGTAATTTCAAGCTTGAGTTTCTGAGGCGGAATTCCGTATTTTATTACAAGAGAAGTAAAAGTTTTGTATAAATCTATAAGATAAAAATCCTTTGCGCTTACATTTACCGAAATATGATAGTCGATTCCTAAAAATTGCCATTTTTGAAGAAGCTGAACAGCTTGTTCCCAAATAAACTTGTCGAGATTGTGAATTAGCCCGTTGTCTTCAAGAATTTTTATAAACGAATTTGGAGAATGAATTGCGCCGTTTTCTGTTTCCCAGCGAACAAGAGCCTCTGCTCCAACAACTTTTTCGTCTGAGCATCTAACCTGTGGCTGAAGATACATTTTTAAGTGTTTGTTTGCCAGGGCGTTGTTAAATGCGTTTATTACGTCACGATTTTTTTTCAAATTTGAAAGCAGGTCGTTGTCGTAGTAGGCAACGTTTGCCGAATAGTTTTCGGAAATATTTTTTATTGCCAAAACTGCTTTGTCAAACATTGAGCTGACTTTTTCGTTATTATCAGTGATTTTGTAAATCCCTACAAAAATATGAAGTTTGTAGTTTAAAGAATCAGTAAGTTTTTCAAGTTCCTTGATTTTTTGCAAGGCGTTTAGTTCGTCAACTTCAGTTTTGTTCATAAGAATTGCAAAACGGTCGCCTGTAATTCTTCCTGTCAAAACAGCTTTATACTGGCTTTTTTGAAGAGCTTGGGCAAATTTTCTTAAAAACTCATCTCCTTTTTCTGAACCAAAAAGGTCGTTTACAAGTTTAAAGTTTTTAATATTCGTACAAATCATATAATAAGGAGAATCTGGATTGCTTTTTAAGATTTTTTCTGTTTCTGCATAAAACGCTTCTCTTGTTAAAAGCCCTGTCAAAGCATCGTGTGTCGAATCGAAAAGTTCTTTAGCCGCCTTGTTTAGTTCTTCCGTAATGTCGCTCAATTTTAAAATATAGCCATAAGCTTTTTTCTGGCTGTCGAGAAGATAGCTGAACTCTTCTGACAGTGTAAGAGTTTTATTGTTCTGCTTTATTTCTATATTGCGTTTTACAAAATCTTTGCGGAGAGCGAGGAGAGATTTTAGTTCATTTAGAATTTCATTTTTTGCCAAAAAGAATTTTTTCGCTGTATTATTTGAATAAATGCATTTCCGTTCAAGGTTAAAGCAAAAAATTCCAATGTTGATGTTGTCGGACAGCTGCTTGAGCATTTCGTTCTGAATGTTTCGCGGAATAGAAAAAAGTGTAAAATATGAGCAGATAATCGAAAAAATTGAATAAAAAAGAACTGAAAAATCAAGATAACTTTTGGATTTTAGAAAAATGATGTTTACGACAAATGTAATAAGGAAAACTGCAAAAACCAAAATGTATTTTGATTTATAAAATCTGTTGGTTTGAATTATTTTTTTTAGAAGAATTGCAAAAATTACTGCCGAAAGCAAAATGCAGAGGCAAAGGTGAATATAGAACACAAAAAAATATTTTGCGGTCCAGCACAAAAAAATGTTGTGATTTATATAAAGGTCTGAAAGTTCAAATTCATGATGAAAAAACGGATTGATGATTAAAATAAAAGCGTCAACTAAAAAAACATAAAGCCAAATTTTCTTGAAAACCGTGATAAATTTTTTGTGTTTTGGAGATGACGGCATTTCTGTAAAGATAAATATAAAATCAGCCAGAAGAACTATCAGAAAATGAATGCTTATATGGTAAAGACTGATTATAAAATAGGCGAACCAAAGTGTAGTTGTAAGGAGAGAAATATTGTAAAAAACTGTGGACGCAATAACCCCGCAGTGAAGATTGAAAAGACTTTTTGACAGCGGACTTTTGTTTTGCTTTAAGTAAACGCAATAAACTCCAATAAGCACTATAAAAATGCTCGAAAGAGTCATGTAAACAGTTTTCAAATAAAATCCTCGATTTAACTTTTTTAAATTTGACGTTCTAACAGATTTTTATTATATACCAAAAAAATAAAATTGCGAACTTTTATTTTAGATTTTTTTAAATCTGTCTTCCGGGCATTTTTCAAAATATTGAAAAAGTCTTTCCCGCGCGTCTTCGTTGTTTTTTGCATTTAGCATTTGTGTTTTAAAATAACCGGCAAAACTAAAATTTTGACAATAATATGAAAAAAATCTTTGGAGACGTGTTTGAAAAAATTCTGGCGGCTGAAACTTTTCGATGTCGGAAATAAAATCAAGCGCAAAATTGAGCATATCGAGCTTTTCTTCTGGCAGAATGCCTTTTAATTTTGCAAAAATCCATGGCTGTGAAGCTGCCGCCCTGCCAATCATGACTCCGTTTACGTGAGGAGCGCATTTTATGGCGTAATCAAGGCTTTTTTTGTCTTTTATTTCGCCGTTTACGATTATTGGAATTTGAGGATAGCGCAGAGAAAGTTTTTCTGCGTATTCGTAGCGTGGAAGAGCACGCGCAAATTTTTCTTTTTGGGTGCGCGGGTGCAAGGTTAGCTGCTGAACTCCTTCAGAAACCAGCATATCCGTAAAATTAAAAAATCCGCTTTCGGTAAAGTTGTCTGCTCCGAGCCTAAGCTTGACTGAAAGCCGCGATGTGGGTTTTCCGTCTTTTGCACAGTTTTCGAGTGCGGACTTTACTTTTCTGACCATGTTTTGAGTTTCTGCTATTGGTTTTAGCATCCAAGAAATTCCTGCTCCAGTGTTTGCGATTTGCGGAGCGGAACAGCCCATGTTTATGTCGATTCCAATGCCTGGAAGCTCAGAAAGAATTTGCGCTGCCTGAGCCATTGGCTCTGCGGTAGTTCCTGTAATTTGCCAGACAAGTTTTTGGGACTCTGGAGTGTCGCCGGTAATCGTGTAGAATTTTTCAAACCGGCCTTTGTGCAGAAGCGACGGAGCGTTTATCATCTCGTTGAAATATTCATCGCAGCCACCGAATTTTTGTACGCTGCGTCGGAATGCTTCGTGGCTGAGAGTTGCCATTGGAGCAAGTAAAAATTTTTTGTCCATAAAAGTAAAATGTCCTTTTTTTTGAAAAAACTGAACGCACCAGCGCTGGGAACCCCGAAGTTGCGGCGGTAATGAAATTGCCGCTGCAATGGAGCGGAAGCGGAAGGGTGGACATAGCGGCCCGCGGATGCGGGTGGTGCCCCTTTAACTTTGGATTATCGCAAGGGCGGCGTCCAGAAATTCTGCTTCGAGAGTTTCTATTTTTCCGCTGTCGACTGCCTGGCTTATTTTTGGGTCAATCGGGATTTTTGCAAGGAGCGGAATGTGGAATTCCTGGGAAATCTGCTCGACGTGGCTGTCTCCAAAAACTTTTATCTTTTTGCCGCAGTCCGGACACTGGACATAACTCATGTTTTCGATTAGTCCATAAACAGGAATTTTCATTGTCTGCGCCATTTTTACGGCTTTTTCGACGATTACACGGACAAGCTGCTGCGGACTTGAAACGATTATGATTCCGTCGAGAGGAATGCTCTGAAAAACCGTAAGAGGAACATCGCCTGTTCCTGGAGGCATATCGACAAACATATAGTCAACGTTGTCCCAGAAAACTTCTTCCCAGAACTTTTTTACAAAGCCGTTTATCATTGAGCCGCGCCACAAGACAGGATCGTTTTCGTTTTTGAGCAGGAAATTCATGCTCATAAGCTGGATTCCGGATTCTGTCGTTTCCGGAGCGATAAGGCCGGTTTCGTCGCAGTAGACTCTCTCGCCGTTCGACCCAAAACTAGTCGGAATTGAAGGGCCTGTGATGTCTGCGTCTAAGATTGCGGCTCTAAGTCCTTTTTTTGCGGTTTTTGACGCCAAAAGCGAGGTTACGAGGGATTTTCCAACTCCGCCTTTGCCAGAAACTACACCGATTACGTGTTTGACTGTGCTTTTTGGATGCAGATGAAATTTTAAATCTTTTGATTTGCAGTTTGAACTGCAGGTTGAACAATTGTGAGAGCAGCCTTCTTCTGACATGTATTTGCCTCTTTGTTTGTAATCATTCTAAAAAATATGTCTGACCATTGTAATAGAATATTTTTTTGTTTGCTATAGCGTTTTCTTCCTGATTTTTTGTTCCGATAATTATTAAGTTATGGAAAATAAAAAATATAAAACCGTTTTGATTGGAACAGGCCGGATTGGATTTTTGCTCGGATTTGATAAAAAACGTGAACAGCCGGCAAGCCACACTATGGCGCTTTTAAAAAATAAAAAAATTGAACTTTGTGCTGGCTGCGACACTGACTTGGAGCGGTTAAAAATTTGGCAAAAATACGTAAAAAGCCATGGCTCTGAAGGGCTTGTTTTTGAATCGGGCGGCGAGCTTTACAAAAGTATAAAAAAAATTGATATTGCGGTGGTTGCCGTAAATGAAAGCGCGCATTTGGAAGAATGTATCCGCGCGATTGAGGCACGGCCGAAACTTGTGATTCTTGAAAAACCTGTTGCCTTGAATTCTTTTGAGGCGCAAAAAATTGCGGACTGTGCGGAAAAAAACAAAGTTCCTGTTATGGTGAACCACGAGCGCCGTTTTGACAAAAATTATGCGCTTGCAATGCAATGGATGGAAAAAATCGGGAAAATTCAAAGGGTTGAAGCCGAACTGGATTCTGGACTGCGCATTTACGCAAAAGAATTTGAAAAAGACGGAACTTACAGCCTCTTGCACGATGGAACTCATCTTGTTGATATTGTGCGGTTTTTGTGCGGAACTGAACTTGAAAAACCCGTGATTACAGGCGTTTTTAAGGACGAGAAAAAAATTGTGCGGAATTTTTGCGCGCATTACAGTTTTTGCAAAAGCGAAAAATTTGGAGAAATTCCTGAAATTTGCATAAAAATGAGCGGACGTTCAAAATTTTTTGAATTTAGAATTGAAATTTTGGGAACAGAAGGGAAAATCTGCATTGGAAACGGAATTGCCGATTTTTATTTGAGAAAACAGAGCAAGCTTTATACAGGATTTTATTCGCTTGAAAAACAGAAAGCAAGGCTGCCTAAAAAAACTCAGTATTTTTCTGGAATGGTGGAAAACGCAGTTGATTTTTTGGACGGAAAAATGCCGCTTTTAAGTCCGTTGAAAGAGGCGACTGCTGATTTGAAAGTTCTGGAAGAAATTAAGGAAAAACTGTAAACGCACAAAAGATTGGAGTGGCCGCAAGGCGGGTGCGAAGCACCGGAGGCGCGTTAGACGCCGTAGCCACGGAAAGCTTGGTTTTTGCAAGATTCTTGCAAAAATGTGCCCAAAAAAAAGTGGAGATAGCCGGATTCGAACCGGTGACCCTCTGATTGCGAACCAGATGCTCTACCAACTGAGCTATATCCCCATGAGTAAAGAGTAGCACATTTTCCTAAATTATTCAATACAATCAGTATTGAAATTGCTTTTCTGAATTTGTATAATAGATAAATTACACAAAAATTTAATTGATTTTTTTAGGGGATTTAAAATGGCTTATTATTTTGAAGAACCTTCGCACACTTTTGGCGAATATCTTTTGGTTCCTGGCTATTCTTCTGCGGAATGTACTCCAGACAGAGTTTCATTAAAGACTCCGGTTGTAAAATTCAACAAAAAAGCTGGCGAGACTTGTCCGCTTACAATGAATATTCCAATGGTTTCTGCCGTAATGCAGGCTGTTTCTGACGACAAGCTTGCAATTGCGCTTGCGAAAGAGGGCGGAATCAGTTTTATTTTTGGAAGCCAGACAATCGAAAATCAGGCTGCTATGGTCGCACGCGTAAAGGCTTACAAGGCAGGTTTTGTAACTTCTGACTCAAATATTCGTCCGGAGCAGACTTTGGAAGAAGTTGTAGAATTGAGCGCAAGAACAGGCCATTCAACTGTCGCTGTTACAGAAGACGGAAGCCCGAACGGAAAACTTCTTGGAATTATTACTTCAAAAGATTTTAGAATTGGCCATTGTCCGGCAGGTTCAAAGGTAAAAGACTACATGACAGGTCTTGAAGATTTGGCGACTGGCAAAGAGGGAATTGATCTTTCAGAAGCAAACAATATTATTTGGGAGAAAAAAGTAAACCAGCTCCCGATTGTTGATAAAAATGGAAATCTTGTGAGCCTTGTTTTCCGCAAGGATTATTCAACTCACGCAGAACATCCGAACGAGCTTCTTGATTCTAAACAGCGTTACATTGTTGGCGCGGGAATTAATACACGCGACTACATGGAACGCGTTCCAGAACTTCTCAAGGCAGGGGCAGACGTTTTTGTTCTTGATTCTTCGGAAGGTTTTTCTGAGTGGCAGGCCCGCGCTCTCAAGGATTTGCATGCGGCTTTTCCTGGAATTAAAGTTGGCGCTGGAAACGTTGTTGATGCGGAAGGCTTTAACTTTTTGGCAGATGCTGGAGCGGATTTTGTAAAAATCGGTATTGGCGGCGGATCAATCTGTATTACACGCGAACAGAAAGGAATTGGCCGCGGACAGGCGACTGCAACAATCGAAGTGGCAAAAGCGCGCGATGAGTATTTTAAGAAGACTGGAATTTACGTTCCTGTTTGTTCTGACGGCGGAATTGTTCACGATTATCATGTAACTTTGGCTCTTGCAATGGGCGCAGATTTTGTAATGCTCGGACGCTATTTTGCACGTTTTGATGAATCTCCTTCAAACAAACTCGTAATCAACGGAAACTATGTAAAAGAATATTGGGGCGAGGGGTCAAACCGCGCGCGCAACTGGCAGAGATACGACCTTGGCGGCAAAAAAGGCATGGCGTTTGAAGAAGGCGTGGATTCTTACGTTCCTTATGCTGGACATTTGCACGACGGAGTTGGAATGACTCTGAGCAAGGTTGTGCACACAATGTGCAACTGTGGAGCGCTTTCTATTCCAGAATTGCAGGAAAAAGCAAAAATTACACTTGTTTCGCCAGTTACAATTCAGGAAGGTTCAGCTCACGATGTGACTGTAAGAAATACAACAAGCGTTCAAAACTAAATTTTTCTTTTTAGTTGAATATATGCTAGTCAAAAGCCCGGTTCGTCATATAAAAACTGTCGAATTCGGGCTTTTTTTTGTAATTTTAAATTTTATTCAAAAAGTCTGCTGATATTTACGAATATTCGCGAAAAATTTTGTATTCAACAATTCTGTGTTTTTTAATAAAATGGATTTTGAAATTTTGCTCGCGGAGAAAAATTATGGAACAAGACCTTGCTACATTACAGCTTATTTCTAATACGCTCAAAGAAGATCCGAACGCAAGTCAGCGGGTTTTGGCAAAAAAAACAAATGTATCGTTGGGAATGATGAATGCGATTTTGGGGCGGTTTGCCGAACGTGGCTGGATAATGCTTACAAACGTGAATAAAAGAAAATTCGCTTATGCTTTGACAAGCGAAGGAATGAGAGAACTTCGGGAACGCGGAAAGATTTTTGTAGAAAAAACTTTTAAAATTGCAAATTCGTATAATCAAATAATGACAGACGAAGTTGCGCTTGCAAAAAAGCATGGAAAAACGAAGGTTGTGCTTTACGGAGAAAGCTATGTAAAGTTTCTTCTGGAATACGCCTGTACAAAGAATAAAATTGAATTTGAAAAAGTGTCTGGATTAAAAGAGCATGAGATAAAAAACAACGAATATGCCCTTGCCGGTGAAATGAATGATAAAGAAACAAAAGAAAGGCTTTTAAAGGCAGGCTGTACGGATATTCTGGAAATGATACAGACAAACTCGTCCGAAGATAAGGTTTTTTAAAGAAAAGTTTTTAGGATTTTTTTTTACAGGGAGTTTTATGGAATACTATTGCTTAATGGTAAGAACCGGCGAAGAGGAAGAATTTAAAAAGAAGGCGCAGAAAGCATTTTGTGAGCAGGCTTGTACGGCGGAACTGTATTATTTTCAACGTACTCTAAAAACAAATCAGGGAAAACCGTATGAAAAACCTCTTTTTCCGGGATACTTGTTCTTTCAGACAGAAAGTTTGACACCTCAGATTATACAAACATTAAAAAAAATTGACGGTTTTATAAGAATTCTCCTTGATAATATAAATCCGATAGAAATTTTAGGAACACAGCTGGAAGAATTAAGACTGTTTATCGGAAATGGCGAGCATTGGGGTATTTCAAAAGTTGAATTTATGCCAGAAAAAAAAATTCGGGTAATTTCCGGACCTCTTATGGGACTGGAAGGTAAAATTTACAAAGTGAACAAAAAGCGAGGCCGAGTTACAATAATTACAACCTTAAATCCAGATGGAAAGAAAATAGATTTGGCATTCGAGTGCGTTCAGGTGATCGAAAAGTAGGTGAAATGCGAGGATTGTTTTATTTTTGAACATCTTGACAGATAAAACTTTGCATAATAAAATCTTATCAATATCAAATTGCAGGCTGTTTACGAGGGGCGTTCGGCCCATAAATAAGAGCAATGTCTACAAACTCCGGGAACAAGAGTGAGAGAACTGTTCCGCTATGGAAGCTTCGGTTTGGAAAAACACGGCTTGCCAGAAAGGGAGAGGGTGTAGGCATTGCGGAAAAATGTAAGGCAGGCTGATTTTTTTTGTCCTTTTGTTTAAGAAAAATCCATTTTAAGAGAATCTATTCTTGTCATTTTCAAAAGAAAAAATCTTTTCAAATTTAATCTGGCGTTTTTTGGAACGAACCGGGGCGCAGTTTGTTGCGTTAGTTGTTTCAATTTTTCTTGCGAGAATTCTTTCGCCGGAAGACTATGGAACGATTGCACTCATAACTGTTTTTATAAATATTCTGAACGTGTTTGTTGACAGCGGACTTGGAAGTGCGTTGATTCAGAAAAAAGACGCTGATAATACTGATTTTTCTACTGTTTTTTATACAAATGTAGTTTTTTGTATCGCTTTGTATATTTTGATGTTCGTCTTTTCTCCGTTTCTTGCTGAGTTTTATAACAGACCGGAGCTTGCATCGATTATAAGGGTTTTGAGTATTACAATACTTGTTTCTGGTGTAAAAAATATTCAGCAGGCCTATGTTTCGAGGACATTGCAGTTTAGAAAATTCTTTTTTTCAACTTTGGCTGGAACAATTATTGCCGCTGTTGCCGGAATATGGATGGCATATCATGGATTTGGAGTTTGGGCACTGGTTGCACAGCAGGTTACAAATCTTTCTATGGATACAATCATTTTGTGGATAACTGTAAAGTGGCGGCCTGAACTTGTATTTTCATTTAAGAGGTTGAAGAGCCTGTTCAGTTATGGCTGGAAACTTCTTGTTTCTGCCTTGCTCGATACATTTTATACGAATCTTTACAACCTTGTAATAGGCAAGAAATATTCGGCGAATGATTTAGCTTTTTACACAAAGGGAGAGCTGTTCCCTAAAGCGGTTGTTGGAAATATAAACAATGCGATTGACAGTGTTCTGCTTCCAACGATGGCGAGCGAGCAGGATAATAAAGAACGTGTTAAACAGATGACACGTCGCGCGATAAAGAC
The DNA here is from genome assembly GCF_002476655.1 of Treponema sp. UBA7567. NCBI lineage: Bacteria > Pseudomonadati > Spirochaetota > Spirochaetia > Treponematales > Treponemataceae > Treponema > Treponema sp. UBA7567. The sequence continues at coordinate 32,895 of NZ_DLLH01000049.1, read as the reverse complement.
AAGCTCGTTCTGCATTGCCCCGTTAATGATGGGACTCGCAGGCTGTTCACATAACGTTATTTCTATTTTGCTTACAGATAAATGGCTTCCTGCCGCTCCGTATCTTGTGATTTTCTGCATAACTTATATGTTTTATCCGATTCATACAGCAAATCTTAATGCGATTAAAGCAATGGGAAGAAGCGATTTGTTCCTTAAACTTGAAATCGCAAAGAAAATTGTTGGACTTTCAGTCCTTTTTTTAACAATGTGGTTTGGTGTAAAAGTTATGGCTTATAGCCTGCTTTTTACAAGTGTTGCAAGCCAGATAATAAATACTTGGCCAAATAAAAAATTGCTTGGCTACGGATATATTGAGCAGCTAAAAGATATTTTTCCGGGAATAATTATGGCAGTTGTTATGGGAATTGTAGTTTCATTTGGAACGTATATTCCTGTGGTAAAAGGTGTTCAGCTTGTTATTCAGATTGTCGTAGGAATTGCGGTCTATATCCTTGGCTCAAAACTTTTCAGATTAGATTCTTTCTATTATATCGAAAACATTCTTGCAAAGAAATTTCTTCATAAATAAACATTAAAAACAAACAACAGACAGATGGAAAAACTCTTGAAAAAACAGCGGAATTCGAATATTGAGTTATTGAGAATCCTTATGATGCTTGTCATTATCGCACATCATTATATTGTGAACAGTGGCGTAATTCAGTGTATAGTTTCTCCCCCCCCCATTCATTACAGATAAATAGGTTTAACGTTTATTTTGCATTGGTGTTTGGCTGGGGTGGAAAGACTGCGATAAATGTTTTTGTACTGATTACCGGCTATTTTATGTGCCGACAGCAGTTCAAGTGGAGAAAGGTTGTTTTTCTTGCTCTGGAAATCGTTCTGTACCGTTGGATAATATACGGAAGTTTCCTTGTAAGCGGATATGAAAGTTTTAGCTTAAAAGAATTTGCAAAAACGATTCTTGTGATTCCTTATGATTTTGGCTTGGGATTCTCCTCGTCGTTCGTGGGATTGTATATTCTTGTTCCGTTTATAAACAAGCTACTTTCTGTGTTGGATAAAAAGGAGCTTGAAAAACTTATCTGTGTATTGCTTGTATTTTTTACTGGATTTTCAACGTTCCTGTTTAATACATCTTTTGAATATATCGGCTGGTATGTGACAGTTTATCTTATTGGAAGTTATCTGCGGCTTTATGAGATGAACTGGATGAGTAGCCGTCGCATTACAGGTTTGCTTTGTGGTTGTAGTTTAGCATTTTCTTGGTTTAGCGTGATTTGCATTCGTTTTGTGGCAGAGAAAATAAATAGAAATCTTCCATATTACTATTTTGTGGCAGACTCGAATAAGGTTCTTGCCATAGCAACGGCAATATCTTTGTTCTTGTTTTTTAAGAATATAAACATTGGTTCAAACAAACTTATAAACAAACTGGCGGCGTCAACTTTTGGTGTTCTTATGATTCATGCCTCAAGCGATACAATGCGTCGCTGGCTTTGGCAAGATGTGTGCAAGAATACTGTTGTCTTTTCAAAAGATGTTTTTATTTTTCATGCAGTCTGCTGTACGTTCGTTGTTTATATTGCCTGCGTAAGCATTGATATAGTCAGAAAATTTTTTACAGACAGAATTTTTCGCATTTTTAGTAAATAGATTTTTATAATTATAGAGGAAGCTCAAAAGTGAGTGAGGAAAAAACAATAACCGTAACAAGTCCGCTTTTGCCGGATTTGAAGGAATTTGAGAAATATCTTGAGGACATCTGGAGCCGCAAGTGGCTCACGAACAACGGCTTCTACCACAGGGAGCTGGAGAAGGCTCTTTCTGGGTATCTAGGGGTTCCGTACCTGAGCCTTTTTACTAACGGAACTCTGCCGCTCATTACGGCTCTGCAGGCCCTGCGCATCACAGGCGAGGTGATTACGACACCGTACAGCTTTGTGGCGACTACACACTCAATCTGGTGGAACGGAATAAAGCCTGTCTTTGTCGATGTTGACGAGGAGACCGGAAATATCGACCCGGAAAAAATCGAGGCGGCAATCACTCCGAGGACGACTGCCATCATGCCTGTCCACGTCTACGGAACTCCGTGCGACACAAAGCGGATAAAGGAGATTGCGGACAAGTACGGCCTCAAGGTGATTTATGATGCGGCGCACGCATTCGGCGTAAAGGTGAACGGAAAATCAATTCTTGAGGAGGGCGACATCTCCACGCTCAGCTTCCACGCCACAAAGGTCTACAACACGGTCGAGGGCGGCGCCCTGGTCTGCCGCGACGAGGCGACAAAGAGACGCATTGACTATCTTAAGAACTTCGGCTTTGCGGACGAGGTTACGGTCGTTGCCCCGGGAATAAACAGCAAGATGGACGAGATCCGCGCCGCCTACGGGCTTCTGAACCTGAGGCAGGCGGACAGGGCGATTGAAAGCCGGAAAAGCACTGCGAATAAATACCGCGACGGCCTTAAAGATGTTCCTGGGCTGCGCTGGCTTTGTGACATTGACGGCGTGCGCCACAACTATAGCTACTTTCCGCTTTTTGTGGATGAGGAGAAGTTTGGAATGAGCCGCGACGAGCTTTATGCAAGGCTCAAGGAGCACAACATTTTGGGCAGAAGATACTTCTATCCTCTTATAAGCGAATTCAGCACATACCGCGGGCTTGAGTCCGCCGCTCCTGAGAATCTTCCGGTCGCGCACAGGCTCGCATCAAGCGTGATATGCCTTCCGATGTACGCGTTCATGGAAGATTCGGACGTGGAGAGGGTTATTGAATGTGTGAGGTGCGGAAAATGAGAGACCTTATAATCGTGGGAGCAGGCAGCGCGGCGCGTGACTACCTGCAGTTCGTGAAAGACATAAACAAAGTCTCGCCGACGTTCATCATAAAAGGATTCATCGCGGACAGCGGTGTCGACATAAAAAAGCTTACGGACGGCGAATATGACATTCTTGGAACAGTTGACGGATGGGTTCCGGATAAGAACGAGGAATTCCTGATGGGAGCCGCCGAGCCTGCGGCAAAATATGTTCTTGCAGGAAAGCTGAAGGCAAAAGGCGCAAGGTTCGCAACCCTGATTCATCCTTCTGCTGTCATAAGTGAATATGCAGAAATCGGAGAGGGCTGCATTGTCTGCCCTTTCTCAAAAATCGGCGCGAATGCAAGTGTGGGCGGTTTTGTCACCGTGGACGGCTACATCGGGCATGACAATTATATAGAAGATTTTGTGACGCTCAGCACAGGAACACGTCTTACAGGCTATGTCTCTGTAGGAAGCGGAACTTTCTTCGGCGCGATGTGCTGCGTAAAGCCGCATACAAAAATCGGCGGCAACTGCTTTGTGACAATAGGAAGCACGGTTGTTCAGGATATTCCGGACAATTCCTATGTGAAGGGAACGCCTGAAATCCGGACAACACAAAATAAACGGAAATTTGACGGGGGGGTACAACTGTAGAGTAAACTTTCTGCGGACAAAGATGTGCGGCCTTCCTGTCAGGAGGACCGCATGAAATTATCGACAATAGCGAATTCTGTAGCTCCGTCACTTACTCGGAGACTCTTTAATTTAGCTAAAAACTATCCTGATGTCATTGATTTTACATTAGGAGATCCCGATGTCCAGCCTAACGACGCTATAAAAAAAGCTGCCTGTACTGCTATAAACAATGGCAAGACTAGATATTCACAAAATGCAGGATTATTAGAGCTTAGACAGGCTATTTGTAAAAAGTATAAAAGCAGAGAAGGTTTAAAATATGATCCAAATTCAGAGTGCATAGTTACAGTTGGAGCTATGGAGGGGTTGTTTTTAGCTTTGTTGGCATTGCTTGATAATGGGGACGAAGTTGTTATACCTGCTCCGTATTACGTCAACTATGTTCAGATGGTTCAGTTATGTCGTGGTGTTCCTGTTATTACAGGAGAAGAATCTGATAATAAATTAGAAATTGATATAGAAAAAATAAAAAGGGCGATTACCCCGAAAACAAAAGCAATTATCTTGAATTCTCCAGCAAATCCGTCTGGAAAAGTTGTTTCTCAGGAAAAAATAAAGAAAATAGCTGAATTAGCTATAGAAAATGATTTAGTTGTAATTTCTGATGAAGTGTATAAGTGCTTAATATATGATAATTGTTCTTTCAAAAGCATTGTTTCATATGAAGGAATGAGAGAGAGAACAATTCTTGTCAACAGTTTTTCTAAAGAATTTTGTATGACAGGCTATAGAATTGGTTATGTTTTGGCACCTCATGAGATTATTGATGCAATGGTAAAGCTTCAAGAAAACATTTGTGCTTGTGCTCCTTTGCCATCTCAATACGCTGCAATTGAGGCGTTTAGTAGCAAAACAGATTATTCTGAAAACATGAAGAAAATTTTCTCTCTGAGAAGAAATCAATTGGTTTATGGTATTAATAAAATTTCTGGACTGTCCTGTATAACTCCTGAAGCAACTTTTTATCTTATGGTTGATATTTCTAAAACAAATATGAATTCAATTGATTTTGCTGAAAGGCTTCTAGAAAGTGTTCATGTTGCAGTTGTTCCTGGAATTGCTTACGGGAAAAATTGTGATGGCTATGTAAGAATTGCCTTTACTCTTGAGGCAGAAAAAATTGAAGAAGGGCTGAAAAGAATAAATAGTTTTATGGTTGCCTTTTTGGAGAATAAAAAATGAAAAAAATTTTGATGCTTGGAGGTTCTTTATACCAAACATATGCAATAAAGGAGGCTGTTCGTCTTGGCTATTATGTTATCACATGTGACTACTTGCCTAATAATCCTGGACATAAATTTGCTAACGAATACTATAATGTAAGTACAACAGATAAAGATGCTGTGTTAGCATTAGCAAAAAAACTAAAAGTTGACGGAGTTGTCGCATATGCTTCTGATCCAGCTGCTCCTACTGCCGCATATGTTTGTGAACAGCTCGGATTGCCAACAAGTCCATTTAAGTCGGTTGAAATTCTTTCTAAAAAAGACCTTTTTAGAAAATATCTAACAGAAAATGGATTTAATGTCCCTAAAGCAAGAGGATATACAAAATATGAGGATGCATTAGCGGATATTGATAATTTTAAGCTTCCTGTGATGGTGAAACCTGTAGATTCTTCTGGCAGCAAAGGTATTAACAAACTTACAGATTGGACTCAACTAAGAACATTTGTTGATGATGCGCTTAGTTATTCTCGTGATAAACGTTTTTTGATTGAAGAATTTATCGAAAAAAAAGGCTATCAAATATCAGGAGATGCTTTTAGCGTTGACGGAAAACTTGTATTTCATTGTTTTGGAAATGAATATTACAGTAATAATGTAAGCAAAAATTTTGCCCCGTTGGGTGAATGTTGGCCTTTTATGATGGACAAAAAGTATATTGATATTCTTGAACAAGATCTTCAAAGGCTTATTTCTAGCCTAAATATGAAATCAAATGCGTATAATGTTGAAGCAATTGTCGGGCAAGATGACAAGGTTTATATATTGGAACTGGGAGCTAGAAGTGGAGGCAGTTTGATTCCCCAGATTACAGAATATGCAACAGGTGTAAATATGGTTACATATGTCATAAAAGCTGCCATGGGAGAGGATTGCTCTGAGTTAAAAATGAAAGAAGCTCATGGATGCTGGTCAAATTATATGGTTCATTCAAATACAACAGGAAGGTTTAGGGATGTTTGGGTTGATGAAAAATTTAAGAGAAATAATCTTGTTGAATATGTAACTGATATAAAGGCAGGAGATAAAGTTCATAAATTTCGGGATGCACAGGACTGTATAGGGGAATTGATAGTTAAGTATGAAAATACTACGCAAATGTTTGAAATGATAGAAGATATGGATGATTATATAAAAGTTATGGTGGACAAAAACAATGATAGAACTAGTATCTAAAAAAGAAGAAATAGAACATCTTCTTGAAGAGATGAAGAATGTTTTTAGTCCTCCTTTAACTACTAGAATTTCAAATTTGTCAGAATATGCAGAAAAATTAGAAAAATTTGCAAATGTGTATTATTCAGTTTTAGACGGTGAAATTTGTGGCTTTATTTGTTTTTATAACAATGATGATGATTCAAAAACTGCTTATATTTCTCAATTAGCTGTAAAAGAAAGATTTCAAGGAAAAGGTGTCGGTCAAAATTTGTTAGACAAATGTGTTGAAATTGCAAAGAAAACAAATAGAGTTGCGATAGAACTTGAAGTTGATGATGAAAATGAAAAGGCAATTAGTTTTTATAAAAAAAATGGATTTGTATTTATTGGTAAGAGAACAGAATTCCAAAGTCATCATATGAGAAAAATTATCAGCTGATAAAAAATTAACTATATGAAGTTCCTGAAAGAAATTCTTTTGAAGAATTTTAAGTAATTCTTAAAAAGTTTTTGATAAACAAGATAAAAATTTGAAAATTCCATGAAAAAAAGTGCTGAGGTAGTAACAAAATACTGAAACATAAGAGCACTTGTAGTCTTGATATGTGATGACATCTTTACTGTTATTTTGTTGTTATTTGCAAATATAAAAAAAATAAGACAAAAGAGGTTCTAAATTGAATGTTTGTACGTTTTCTGACTTAAAAGATGAAATAGTGGATTGTCTTAGAAATAAAAAACTTCTTCCATTACTAGGCTCTGGATTTTCAAAAGGAGCAGAAACTAGAAGTAATGGAAAAGTTCCTTCTGGAACAGAATATAAAACTATAATGCTAAATAAATTAAAAGAAGAATCTGCTTTTACCTGTGAAACATTAAAAAAACTTAATAATGATAAATTTTCAAAAGTTTGCACTTTCTATGAAGGGTGTAAGAAGATAACAGATGAAGTAAAACGTAAAATTTTGAGAGAGAATTTTAAAGGTGTTCTGTTGAAAGAACCTTATACAAATTTTTTGAAAATAGATTGGTCTTATATCTATTCTTTGAATTTTGACGATGCTATTGAAAATAGTAGTGAATTTAAGGAAGTTGTAGTTGCAAACAGAAAAGTTTATTCTCAAATTTTTGATGAGGAGAAATGTGTAATTAAGCTTCATGGTGATGTTTCTGATTACATAAAATATAAAGATGGTGAAAGTCTAAAAGTTTTCACTTCTGAAGAATATTTATCTAGTTTGAAAAAAAATGATTTACTTCTTACAAAATTAAAACATGATTGGTTTTATTGTAATTTTATTATACTTGGTTGTAGTTTTGATGATGAGCTTGATTTATTATCTATTCAAAATGTGATACCTGACGATAAAAAATATTTAAATGTTAAGAGGATTTTTATATCCGATTCTGAACCTGATGAATATAGAAAAACAGAATTAGAACAATATAATATAACTGATGTAATAATTTCAAAAAGTTATGATGATTTTTATAGAGATATTTATGAGGCTTATATTGAATCAAAAAAAACATCGTCTACAGATATTTTTAAATACCCTAATATAAAAATTAGTGAAGTTCAGAATGACGAGAATGAGAAATATTTTTATTTTGGTAAAAATTTATATGATAATAAGTATAATGAAATAACTATTCCTGCTTACTTTATAAATCGCGAAATAAAACAAAAAATTGTAAAAAATTTTAAAAGTAATACAATACATTTGGTGTGTGGAAATAAAATATCTGGGAGAAGTTATTTATTATTTGATATTTATAATGATTTTTATTCATCAAAAAAGGTTTTTATATTTAATGGATTTTCTTCATTGAATGAAGAGGCGTTTAACTATCTTTTAAAACTCAAAAATTCTATTGTGCTTTTTGATATAAACTCTATAACACGGGAACAGTTCAAAAAGCTTATAAATTTCTACGGCAATATACATCAGAATGAAACTAATATAGTGGTAATTTTAGGAAATAATTCTTCTGATTTCTTCGGCGTTCTAAAGATGCTTATTATGAAAAACAAATTAAATGATAGTGCAATTCAACGTTATGAAATTTCGAATAAATTATCTGATAAAGAAACTTATTTGATTAATACAAAATTATCAAAATTGACTATTCCTAATTTTTCTTTTAAGAAGACTATTCTTGACAATTTGATTATTGTCGCAGATATAATGAATAAAAAAAGTAAATTTAATTCAGAGGTTCTTAAATGTAATTCTGAAAAAGTAATGACATTTCTAATAATTATTGCTGCCAAAGAAAAAATTACAAGTTATGATTTAGTTTTTTTTGATATAGCACAAGAAGCATATTTGTTTATATCAAAATATCAAATGATATTTGAAGTTTGTGATGAATTTAATTTTGAGAAAAAAGCATCTTCGAATTCACAATCAAAAATAGTTATAAATTCAAAATATTGGTTAACGAGAGAATTGGGCACTTTTGTAGATAGTATAGGAAGAAAAGAGCTTGTTATAAATTCTTATAGGTATTTGGTATGGCAATGTGTTAATAAATCTAATGATAAAATTGATGCTGCGAAAAAATACAAAGACTTCATTTTATTTGATGTAATAAATAATACATTTTTACAAAATACCAATACAAAAAGACATGATTTTGCAGAATTTATTATGGAAATTTATGGAAACTTAAAAGATATTGTTGCAGAAGATTATCAATATATGCATCAGTATGCAAAAAGTTGCCTGCATTATAGCAGAACCTTAAAGAATAATTCTGATAAATTGAAATATTTGCAGATTGCTCTAAATAATGTAAAAGTTTCGCAAAGTCAAGTTGAAGTCATATTGGAAAATTCCCGAAATGAAAATCTTTCTATTACTCTTGCTCATATTCAATATACTTTTGCAACTATCTATTGTGATATTTGTAAGGCTGAAAACTATGTCAATAAGGATAATATTTTTGAAGCTATTAACTCAATAGATATAGCTTTATCTTCTCCATACAATAATGATGATTATAGAAGAGACAACAATAAATCAATTGGAATAAAAAATTTTATGGACTCATTTTTGGCAAACAATTTAGTTGAGAAATTGAATAAACAACAGAAAAGTTTTTGGCAAGAAATATTAAATAAAACTAGATTAATTATTACGTCAAATAGTAATTGGTAAAAAATCAGTGACTATCATTCAGAAAAATAAATTCAAAACTTATAAAAATTCAAATGAAATACAAAAATTGACAAGAGTTTCGGTTATTTTTCAGATGATTTAGATAATAAAAAAAACAGGAAGAATTTAATAATGATTGACACTACTCAAGAGCAAATTATGCAGAACTGGAACGGAGAGATTCCGCTTGTCTCCGTGTGCTGCATAACTTATAACCATGAGCCATATATCGCGCAGGCACTTGACGGCTTTTTGATGCAGAGAACAAGTTTTCCGTTTGAGGTTCTGATGCACGATGACGCTTCTACAGATAACACCGCTGACATTATCCGCGACTATGAAGCAAAGTTTCCAAAAATTATCAAACCGATTTATCAGAAAGAAAACCAGTATTCGCAAGGAAAGCGTGAGATTTCTGAAACTTGGAATTTTCCGCGTGCGAAAGGCAAGTATATTGCAATGTGCGAAGGCGACGACTACTGGATTGACGGGAACAAGCTGCAGATGCAGGTGGATTGTCTGGAGAATAATCCTGAGTATGGGATGTGCTACACAAAGGCAAAACAGTTTATTCAGAAAAAAATGAAGTTTTCCAGAACAAAATTTGGCTTTTATGTAAAAGATTTTGAAGACTTGCTTTTTAATGGAAATAGAGTTCCAACACTCACAACCGTTTTTAGAAAAGACTTGCTAAACAGTTACTTGAAAGAAATATATCCGCAAGACAAAGGCTGGCTGATGGGCGATTATCCTATGTGGTTGTATTTCGCACATGAAAGCAGAATAAAATTTATTGATAAAGTTACAAGTGTTTATAGAGTGCTGGAGAATTCGGCGAGCCATAGCAAGGATATAAAAAAGCAGCTGGTTTTTGAAAAGTCCTACTGGGAAATAAAGAACTTTTTTTCAGAAAAATATCTGAATAGAACGATTCCTGCTTTTGATGAGCATTTAGTTTTAGCGTATATCTATTTGCGGAATAGTGACAGAAAAGCTGCCAAGAAAGAATTTTTACAAAGCAGAGAACAGACTTTCAAGGTTAGAGCTTATGAACTGATTTGCTCGTTTGAGATTTTGTTTGGACTTTTGATGATTAAATGGAGGAATTTATGAATTGTTGTATTTGTGGTGTTGAATTAACAGGAGAAAATACCTCTATTGAGCATATTATACCAAATGCAATTGGAGGGCGGTTAACTAGCAAAAATATTTTTTGCAAGCAATGTAATAGTAATTTTGGTACTACTATAGACAGTAATTTTGTAAAAATATTTCAGCCGATACAAGACTTTGTAAAAATTGATAGAGATAGAAAAACTAAAGGTGGAAGTTACTCTGGATTTGTTTTTGATAAATTCAGTAAAAAAATATATGAAGCAAACATAAAGAATGGAAAAATTACTTCAATGTTTGATGAGAATAAGAAAACTATAATATATGATCCAGAAAAACATAAGATATTAGCGTGTAAATTTAATCTTGATAATAATGCATTTAAAAGAGGTCTTGCGAAAATCTCATTTGATTTTGCAATAGAAAAAGGTCTATCAACGACTGCACTAGATGAAATTTTTGACATTCATAATAAGACTATAAAAGAAAAAATAACAATAATTCCATTTATTCCATTAACTTCTTTTGATGTTTTTATGGAATCTAATACGGACGCTATGTTTCATCTGGTTAGATTGTTTAATTGTGATAAATTTTTGTTTACTTATATAGAATTGTTCAGTACATTTCAATTCTATATTTTGTTATCTAAAGAGTATACAGGAAGTCAAGTTGATGAAATTTTCTGTCAAAAAATAACTAAAGAAGTGCTTGATGAAGAAAATATTAAGAAAAGTTTTGAAATTCGCTCCAGGGAAGATATGGATATAATTTCGGGTTCTTATGGAATAGATGTAAAAGAAGTGAAAAAAAACTTAAAAAATACAGGTGATGTAAATGAAGATTTTAATAATTTGTTTGAAGCTGTATCAAAACAAGCCTTTGAAAATTATAGAAAATCCACTTATGAAATCGATTATTATGAAACAATGAGAAATTGTATTTTGCCTAAAGACCTTATTCATATAAAGCGTTCTCGCAATTTAAATTTCTTAGATCTTTTTTATTTTTATGAAAACCAGAATTCTGAAAAACTTAATGATTTTTATAAAAAGTACATAAAAATAAATGGAAAAAAATGTATATATCCGAATAAAATTGCTTCGGTTATCTCTGCGCATTCGGATAATAAATGTTACAAAATTTATGGATATTATAAGTTTTGTAAATTGATGGGATTGCAAAAAAAATAGTGATTTACAAAAATGACATACATAAGGCAAATTAATACAAAAATAATATCTCCTCTTCTATATTTTTCATTCATCATTAGTTAGATATAAAACAAAAGTGTGAAATGAAAATATAAATCTGAATTAAAAAGATATGAAAAAAATAATCAATTTTTTATTTTACATATATACATTTCTCTGTTTATTGCTGCCTGCTGCAGATTTAATTCTCAGTAAGAAAATTGTGTTCGCAATGTTGCTTGCAATATCCATTATTTTTGTTTTTTTGCAAAGAGACTTTAAGTTTAATAATTGCAATATTGAAAGATTTTTTTTGTTGTTTTCTATACTACTAGAAGGAGCAATTTTTTCATTGTCTGATAGCAACGGAAATCCTATTTTTTTGATAACATCCTGCTTGCCTTTTTTGCTTTGCATTTTCTTAAAAGATACGGTGGACGGTGTGAAATGCATAAAAATAATGGGATGTATACTTTCTTTAGCTGTAATTTTACTGGCTGTACTTCCTATCATTTCAAAGCCCCTTAGTATCGGAGCAAACGTTTTGTTCTTAAAACTGAATTCCGGTTTTCTTGGAGAAAGAACCTTTGGTTCAATAAGGCTTACAATGATACATTTCAGAACTTCTCCGATATTGCTTATTACATTTTCGTTGTATTTTATAGATTTTTGCGACAAGAGAAAATTCAAGTTCTTTGCTTTTACTGGATTAACAGGAGCTGCTATTCTTTTGTCAGCTTCAAGAGGACTTATTCTATTTTCTTTCTTATCAATTTACTTGATATGCTTCTTTAATATAAATAAAAAGACATACAGAAAGTTCTTTTTTCTTTTTACAATTGCAGCAGCCTTTGCATTGTCTTTTTTATTAGCAAGTACAAATGTGTTTGATACAAAAGAAGAATCTAACTCTGTAAAGATTGGACATATAGAATCCTTTAATGAACTTGTTAACGAGCATCCGTCTATACTTTTGTTCGGGCAAGGTACAGGCTCGTCATATTATTCAAAAGGATTTAACAGGGTAGTTTGGCAGACAGAAGCCACATTTTTTGACATTTTGCGTTACTGGGGAATATTCGGCTGCATCCTGTTTATTTTTATTATCGCTCTTCCTCAGAAAAAAATCAGTTTAAAGTATATTATTCCGTTCTTATTTTACTATATAAATGCGTTTACAAATCCTTTGATTTTTAATTCGACAGGAATGCTTGTAATTGCAGTTTATATTTTGCTTGTTTCAGACAAATCTTCTGTGAAATATATTGAAAAATCTAACAATAAAAAATCTATAACCCTCTAAAAATTCTATGCTCACTTTCATAATAGTACTCTACAACCAGAAAATTTCTGCGGAAAAATTTTCTATGCTTAATGGAAGAATTGTCTTTTGCGATAATTCTACTGACGCAGAAATAAAAAGCTTTAATGTTTCGTTTGCAGAAAATTTAAAAAATGACAATTTTTTTTATCTTGATATGCACGGAAACAAAGGGCTTTCAAAGGCTTATAATTCCGCAGTTGAAAATTTGAAATTAAATGCGAATGATTTTGTCGTGATTTTTGATCAGGACACTGTAATTCCGCAGAATCTGCAGTTTCAATATGAAAATTTTATTTCAGAAAACAAAGACGCTGACATAATTTGTCCCATTGTTCTTGATTCTGTCGGCGTTATGTCTCCAAGCATTGCGTGCGGAACGAAATTCAGGCACATTGCTTCAATTTCTGAAATAAACGAAAAGAACATTTTTGCTTATTCTTTTATAAATTCAGGAATGTGCATAAAACGCAGTGTTTTTGCCAAGATAAAATATGATGAAAATATGTTCTTGGATTTTGTTGACCATGATTTTGTTATAAGCGCGAAAAAAAATGGATTCAAAATAAAAATATGCAAGGAAGTTGTTTTAAATCAGAACTTTTCTGGAGTTACAAAAAATACATATAAGCAGGATTTTTCACGGTTCTGCATTTATATGAAAGATGCAAAAGTTTTCTACAAAAAATGGTTTGATAAAAGCTATAAACTGGTTATTTTTCCAAGAGCAATAAAACTTTCTCTGATTCACAAAAATCTTTCATTTCTACTCACTTTACTAAGGAACAAATAAATTTATGATTTCTGTCTGTATGCCGACTTACAACGGCGAAAAATTCATACGGATTCAGCTGGAGTCTATTCTCTCTCAGCTTGGAAACGATGACGAGATTGTTATTTCCGACGACTCTTCAACTGACAAAACTGTTGAGATAATAAAATCTTTCAACGACAGCCGCATTCATCTGCTAGAAAATAATTCTTTTCATTCTCCGGTTTACAATCTTGAAAATGCCCTGAAAAACGCAAAAGGCGACTTTATCTTTCTTTCTGACCAGGACGATGAATGGACGGTGGACAAGGTTTCAGTCTGCATGGAAAAACTTAAAGACTGCGACATTCTGATTCACGATGCAGACATTGTTGACGGAAACGGAATTCAGACTGCAAAATCTTTTTTCAAGCTGAACCATACCAAAAAAGGAAAGTTCTATAACCTTCTGAAAAACGGCTATCTTGGGTGCTGTATGTGTTTTTCTAAAAAACTTTGCGAAGCCTTATTGCCTTTTCCGAAAGAGCTTCCTATGCATGACATTTATATTGGAAACTTTGCGGCGTTCAATGGCTATAGAATAAAATTTATAGAAGACAAGCTTATTCACTATCGCCGTCATGGAAATAATGCAAGCATAACATCCGAACACAGCCATCGAAAACTGCTTTCAAGAATATCTGACAGAATAATAATTCTAAAAAACATATAGATATTAAAAACAAATTTTATACAAACAGGACTCTAAAAAAATCATGAAAATCTCAATCATCACAGTCTGCTTCAATAGCGAGGCAACAATCGAGCGGACGATAAAATCCGTTCTTGCGCAAAAAAATATCGACCTTGAATATCTTATTATTGACGGAGCTTCAAAGGACGGAACGCTTGGCATTATAAAAAACTATGCGGAAAAAAATCCTTGCATACACTTTGTAAGCGAAAAGGACAGGGGAATTTATGATGCCATGAACAAAGGAATTTCTATGGCGACTGGAGATGTTGTCGGAATTTTGAATTCTGATGATTATTATGCATCAACTGATTCACTTTCGTCTATTATAAGTGTATTTGAACAGAACAATGTTGAGATGGTGTTTGGAAATCTTCTTTATGTGAAGAATAATAAACCGTATCGCTATTGGAAGAGCGGAAAGCCAAGAACATTTAAATTTGGCTGGATGCCGCCTCATCCTGCTCTGTTTGTAAAAGCTGAAGTCTATAAAAATAACGGAGTTTTCAGGCTCGACTGCGGAATAAATGCCGACTACGAGCTTATGCTCCGCTTTTTTGAAAAAGAAAAACTCTCTTCATTCTGGCTAGATAAAATCATAACCTGCATGGAAGCCGGCGGCACAAGCAATAATGGAATAAAATCAAGAGTTGCCGGAATAAAAAACGACTCATTAGCATGGAAAGTAAACGGTCTAAAAAAGCATTGGTATACAGTGATTTTGAAAAAGTTAAGAAAGACTCCGCAATTTTTTGTTTTAGATAAAAAGTTGCCAATATGAATGAGAGGGCGTTGGGAGAGATAAAAGGGCTTGAAGCTAATGAGAAAAGTTGCAAATAGATAGAACATAAAAATGAGGAGCTTTTAAGATATGCATATTATTGGTATAGAATTATTAAACGATAAAAAAAATATTTTTAAGAATTTAAAGCATAAGAACTCAAATTTTAACGGATGGTATTCATTTTGTGGTTATGATTCTTGCGAGAAACCTCCAAAAATTGATTCTCATATCGTATTTTATGTATCAGATAATTTTTATAAATTTAAGAACTCCAATACAAATATAAATATAAGTTGTATTGTTGGAAAAAATGGTTCTGGAAAATCAACATTATTAGATGTTCTTTATAGAATTATAAATAATTTCGCGTTTTGTATTAAGTCTATATTTCCATATAATGGCTGTGATTTAATATATTCTTCAGGATTTTCTGCTGCTTTATATTTTTCGATTTTGCAAGATGATGGAAAAGAGTATGTCGGATATATAAAAAATATTGATAGTAAAAAACTTATTGTGAAACTTCCAAAAGAAAAGGAATTAGAAATATCAGTCAAAAATAACAAAGGTATTTTTAATGTTGCCTCTAGTCTCAATGGTGAAAACTTTTCTTTGTCAAAATTACAAGATTTATTTTATACAATTGTAACTAATTATAGTATGCACTCTTTTAATCCTGAAGATTTTGAAACTAATGATTTTTATCCGGAAGGAATTTTTCATAAAAACGACGCTTATATAACTCCAATAGTTTTATTACCTTATAGGGATTCTAATGGAGTAATTTTAATAGATAATGAACGAGACTTAGCAAGACAAAGAAATATTGCACTTCAAATTTTTTTATATAATTACCAGAATGGAAATCATAAAATTATTAAAAATAAAATACCATTAAAAGTATCTTATCGATTTGATAAAACTTACATTGAGAATCATGGCGCGGAAGAAATTAAGGTATTGTTCGAAGAATTACAAAATAAAATAAATGATTTTTTAAATACTGATTTAAAAACTATGGAGAAATATGGAAAAAACTTAATTTGCAATCAACTAAAATATGATGAATATTTTAATTCTCTAAAGAATTCTTGGGCAAAAAGAATTTTACAAAAAAATGAGAAAAAAGATTTTTCGGAATTTGATATTGATAAAGAGATGGTAGATACTCTGCTGCATTATTTGGCTTTTAAGACATTAAAAACTTGTGCTCATTATGGATTATTTATAAAATATATTAATTTTAGAAAAAATGAACAATTTGCAGATGAAGTATTAGACGAAATATTAAAAGATAATACATTCATTACCTTAAAACTTAGGCAGTGTTTTAATTTCTTCTCTTTAGATTATAGATATGAAAATGGTTTGTATGAAACTAATTATAAGAAAATAGCAGAAATTTCTTGTGGTGAAGAGAAATGTATTGATGATTATTTTTTGCAGTTACCACCGTCAATTTTTGAAACAGATTTAATATTTGAAGATGAATTTACAAAAAAAGAAATAAATTTGTCATCATTTAGCAGTGGAGAATTGCAGCTGCTGAATAGTTTTAGTTATGTTCTTTATCATTTAAAAAATCTTGAATGTGATAAAACTGAATTAACAAATAAAAATAACATTGATTATCCCAATTATAAAAATTTTTTTCTAATTTTTGATGAAGCGGAACTATATATGCATCCAGAGTATCAAAGGTTATTTTTATATAGACTTATTGAAATGATAAATAATTGTAATTTTAATACTAAAACACAAATTCAAATTCTTATAGCAACGCATTCTCCTTATATATTAAGTGATGTTCCGCTTCAGAATGTTCTCTTGTTGGATAATGGAGAGATTCAGACAAAAAATTTGTTTGAAGACCAAACTTTTGCTGCTAATATATATGATTTATTGCAAAAGCAATTTTTTATGACAGCACCTATTGGGGAAATTGCAAAAAATAGAATAAATGAGATTATTTCTTTTTGTAAAAATGAAACAAGTCATGAGGATATAGAAGAAAAAATTCGAATATATGATTCTATCATAAACAATTTGGGAGATTCATATTTTAAAAATACATTAACTTATATGCTGAACAAGAAGAGGAAAGAATTTATCAATGTTTAGAGTATATATAGATTTGTTTTATAAAGATATAGGACAAAGAAGAAAATTTGAAGAAAGGTATTTTTCTCTAATAAAAGAAATTGCGAAAAAGATTCATGTAAAATCACGAAAAAATGCGAAATTGGTAAAATTATATAGTTTAATAGATTCCAAAATTAAAAGAATTTATGAAAACTTTGGAAGTTATGTTTCTGATTTTCCTGAAAACTTTGAAAAATTATTAATATTATCACCAAGAGAAATTGCTTCAATATATATAGCATATAAGAAGAATGAAAACTTTAGAAAGACTGTCGATAAAGAATTTGGAATGGTTTACGGTGCAAAAAATGGAAAACACCTTCTCTTAGATTTTTCAAAATTTTCTAGAAGTATCGCACAATTTTTTACACTGCCGGATAATGAAAAAATAATAAATATCAATACTTGCTTTTATTGCAATAAAACTTATATAAATTCATATGAAATTGGGAATATGAAAAAAAGTCAGTTTGATATTGATCATTTTATTCCTAAATCAAGATGCCCATTGTTTTCCTTGAGCTTATATAATTTTGTGCCAAGTTGCCAAGTATGTAATTCAAGAATAAAACAGGCTGGTGAATATTACAAGGAATGCAATGAAGAACAATTGGAGACGTTGTTCCCATCCAATGAAAATTATAAATATATTGATTATTTAAGATTCAGAATAATTCCAAAGAAAATATTATATCAGCAAGCCACAAAGAGTTTTTCATTTTCAGAAATGAAGGATTCTTTTGATATCGAATTTGAAAAACTTGATGAGAAAAAGTCAATTTTATTCGAAAAAGAAGCAACTGCTTTTGATATTATAAAACGATATGAATATCATAAAAAAGAGTTTTTAGCATATATCGATAAATTAAGAAAATATCCTGATTCATATTTTTTATGTTATGCAAATATACATGGAATAAATGAAGCAAACAATTTAAATGAAGCTATTTTTAATAAATGTTTTAGAAATCAAGAAAGACAAATATTTCAAAAAATCTATAATGATATTGACTCTCAAATTGAATGAAATTCTACGATATGAACCACCTTGTCCTTGACTGCTACAAGCACCTTGGAAAGCCAAAAAAGCATCTTGTGCATTTTCCGTACTGGCCTTGCATACTTCGGCGGAAAATGTTTCGATCTGCTTGCGTTCATCCTGCACAAAAAGTTCGCAATCAACTCAATCCGTGTAAAGAAATTCTGTAGGCAAACTTGTTTGCACGAACACTTACTTCAAGTCGTCAAGAGTTCCAAAGACAGGCTTTGTCGCCCCGGTTGAACTTGAAGAAGGCTTGCGTCGCACGATTGACTATGAGTTCGTGAAGAAAGTGCAGGGGCATACTTTCAGCTGCGAGTAGTTAATTTTTATTTCATATTTGCTTTACAAATGCAACTTTTTGTATTATTTTGTTTAATATGAGTACAACAGCGACAAACATAAGAATTGATTCACAGTTAAAATCTGAGGTTATTCCTCTTTTTGAAGGATTGGGGCTTTCTTTGTCTCAGGCTATAACTCTTTTTCTCCGCCAGTCTGTTTTGCGTAATGGGCTTCCGTTCAAAGTTGAATATCCNNATTCCAAGGAACTGCTTTCAGCTGTTGAGGAGGCAAAAAAATTGGAGAATTCAAAAGAAACAACTCGCTATACTGACATGGAAAAAATGTGGGCGGACTTGGACAAGTGATTTATGAAGTGATCTGGACTAGTCAGTTCAAAAGATCATATAAGCTGGCAAAGAAAAGCTTTTTGCTATCGAAAGACAAAAAGCACGCTTACTCTGGTATTGGTTGAAACTGGCTCTCACTCCGATTTGTTTGGTAAATAGAATAGCATTTCGTTGCTTTGGTAAAAACTTTGTGCTATCTTTTAATTGCTCTTGTCTTACAGGAGGTGCTTTTATGTCTTATGCAATTTTAGAGAAGTATAATATTCTGACAGATGAGTTAAAATCAGAAGTGAATGATTTTATTGATTTTCTTCTGAGAAAGAATACTTCTAATCCCGGACAGTTTTCTAATAACATTGTTTTGTCGAAAACATCGCCTTCTGCCACATTGAAAAAGATTCAATCTCTTTTTGAAGAAGATAAAGGATGGAACTCCGAATCAGAAATGATTGAGGATATGAGACAGTTCAGACAGAGCAGGGCGAAGTGAAAATTTTTATTGATACAAATGTCCTTGTTTCAGCCTTTGTTTTTGGCGGTACGGCTGGTAAACTTTTTGAATTGTTGTTTGATAATGAATTTGAGCTTCTTGTTTCTGAATATGTTGACAAGGAATTCAAAGATAAACTCGAATTAAAGTGGCCAGATAAGGCAAGCACAATTTATGAACTGTATCATACATTGCCAATAAAATTCTGTAAAAGTACAGAAAAACAGTTTGGAACTTTAAGGGATAAAAAAGATATTCCAGTTCTGAGCGATGCAATATTTAATAACGCAGATATAATTCTTTCGGGAGACAAAGACTTTTTGGAAGCAGATATAGAGAATC
This sequence comes from Treponema sp. UBA7567, assembly GCF_002476655.1. Taxonomy (NCBI): domain Bacteria; kingdom Pseudomonadati; phylum Spirochaetota; class Spirochaetia; order Treponematales; family Treponemataceae; genus Treponema; species Treponema sp. UBA7567. The sequence goes on along the minus strand of NZ_DLLH01000049.1, from coordinate 13,275 downwards.
CCTTGATATTTTCACCAAAAATGTTATTGGATTTTCTTATAAAGAAGGAATAAAGTTTCACCTCTGTTTTACAAAATGCAATAGGTTCTCACTCCGATTTGTTTTGAAAATAAACATTAACTTGTAAATTTTTACACAAAAAATAATTTTTTCTCTCTCCCATTCACCTGCCACATTTCCGGCAGGTCATTTTTGTTGTCGTCAGCTAATTTTTAGAAATACACATCTCATTTTTCATAGGAGAATAAAATGAAAAAAGCGCTTATCACTGGGATTACCGGGCAGGACGGCTCGTTTCTTGCGGAATTCCTTTTGGACAAAGGTTATGAGGTTCACGGAATTATCCGCCGTTCCTCGTCGTTTAACACAGGCCGGATTGAGCATCTTTACATTGACGACCTGATTGAGGATATGCACAAGAACCGCAAGGTTTATCTTCACTACGGCGACCTTACCGACAGCGAGAGCATGATACGTCTTATCCGTGAAATCAAGCCGGATGAAATCTACAATCTTGCAGCTCAAAGCCATGTTCAGGTTTCTTTTGAGGTACCGGAATTTACTGCGGACACTGACGCGACAGGCGTTCTTCGCATTCTTGAGGCGGTTCATTTCCTTGGAATGGAAAAAACTTGCAGGATTTATCAGGCTTCTACATCCGAGCTGTTCGGGCTTGTTCAAGAAGTTCCGCAGAAAGAGACCACGCCGTTTTATCCGCGCTCGCCTTATGCCGTTGCAAAACTGTACGGATTCTGGATTATGAAAAACTACCGTGAAAGCTACGGAATGTTCTGTTCAAACGGAATTCTTTTCAATCATGAGTCGGAACGCCGCGGAGAAACTTTTGTCACAAGAAAAATCACTCTTGCCGCAAGCCGTATTGCAAAGGGATACCAGAAGCGTCTTTATCTTGGCAACCTGAACGCGCTCCGCGACTGGGGATACGCAAGGGATTACGTTGAATGTATGTGGCTGATTCTTCAGCAGGAAAAGCCGGATGATTTTGTTGTTGCGACAGGCGAGCAGCATTCTGTCCGAGAATTCTGCAAGTGCGCTTTTGCAGAGGCTGGAATCGAGATTGAGTTCAAGGGCGAAGGTGTTAACGAGAAGGGCTATAACAAGGCTACAGGCGAATGTCTTATAGAAGTTGACCCGAAATATTTCCGCCCGGCGGAAGTTGAGACACTTCTTGGCGACCCGACAAAGGCAAAGAAAACCCTCGGCTGGAATCCTACAAAGACATCGTTCAGGGAGCTTGTGCACATAATGATGCAGCACGACCTTGATTACGTTGAAAAGGAAAGGACTCTGCACAAAAGGTAATTCTTGTCATTTCGTTTTCCGCATGTTAATATTAATGAAAAATAGGAGGCTAAAAATGACATTAAGGGTTGTGTTGGAATACGACGACGCTGTTAATTCTTGGGCGGCATATTGCCCGGAGCTTCCTGGAATAAATTCATGCGGAGCGACTTTGGAGGAAGCTTCTGAAAATTTCAAGGAAGCTGCGGAACTTTTCTTTGAACCGTCAGATTTTCAAGTGCCTGCCGAATCAAAAGTGCTGCAGATGGTTATTTAGATGCCGGTCAGACTGTCTTCAAAAGAAATTGTCCGTATCTTGAAGGACAATGGATTTGTATTAATCGGACAAAAAGGCTCGCATCAGAAGTGGCATAATGCGGAACTTGGCGCGACAACAATTGTGCCTTGCCACGGAAATAATCAGCTGCCTATCGGAACACTTTATTCTATAATCAGGGCTTCAAAACTTGAAAAGTCTTTGTTCGGATTTTAATAAAGCTTATCAGGATTAATAAAAATGCAAAAATCATCAAAAATTTACGTAGCGGGACATCGCGGACTGGTCGGCGGTGCGATTCTCCGTGAACTTCAGGCGCGCGGCTATACGAATATCATTACAAGAACTCACAGCGAGCTTGACCTTCTGAATCAGGCGGATGTTAACAGATTCTTTGAGGAAGAAAAACCGGAGTACGTTTTTCTTGCTGCGGCTCATGTTGGCGGAATCGGGGCGAATTCAGCTTATCCTGCGGATTTTATCTATCAGAACATGGTGATTGGATTCAATGTCGTTGAGGCGGCGCGCAAAAACGGCGTAAAAAAGCTGATGAACCTCGGCTCGACCTGCATCTATCCTAAAATGGCTGAGCAGCCGATAAAGGAAGAGTCTCTTCTTACAGGTCCGCTTGAGCCTACGAATGACGCTTACGCTCTTGCAAAAATCAGCGTGATAAAGCTCTGCACGGCGTACAACAAGCAGTTCGGAACAAACTTCCTTTCTGTGATGCCGACGAATCTTTATGGAATCGGCGACAATTATGAGCTTGCTGGAAGCCACGTTTTCCCTGCGATGATTAGGAAATTTCACGAGGCAAAGGCGAGCGGCGAGGATGTCGTTCACCTTTGGGGCGACGGCTCTCCGTTGCGCGAATTCCTTTTTGCAGGCGACTTGGCGGATGCGGTTGTCTACCTTATGGAAAACAAGAACGCAGAAGATTTGCGAACTCCGACTGGAGACTTCGTGAATGTTGGAACCGGAAAGGAGCTGACAATCAGGGAGCTTGCCGAGACAATCCGAGCGGTTGTTTATGCTGATGTCGCAAAAGACGGAAGAACTTGCCGGATTGAGTGGAATTCCTCAAAACCGAACGGAACTCCAAGAAAACTCTGCGATGTAACCCGCCTGAACAACCTCGGCTGGAAGGCAAAAGTCGAGGTCCGCAAGGGAATTGAAATCAGTTATGACGACTTTCTGCATGGAAAGGTGCGAAAGTAAACATCATTTTTTTTAGCAAAATAAAAGTAAAAGGCTTCGATATTGTTTAGTTACCGAAGCCTTTTTTATATATTTAATTGTTGTTTTCTTTTATTGTATTAGATGGTTGTTTGATGAAAATCTTTGGGAGAAATAAATCATAAAATATTTTGGTTGAAGTCGGTAATTATAATAATTTAAAACATAGTTCAAATGAATATGCATATAGAAAACTTGTTCTTGAGCCGCTGTCGTCTAGTGTTCAGTTGAAATTGATAAAAAAATATAGTGGAAAATCATTTTCTTTTTATATGACTTGCATATTGCCTATATATCCTGATTATTCAAAAAATGATTGTATTCATCCTTCTTTTATAGTTGAAACTTTGGACGGGATAAAAATATTAAAAAATGGTAATTGGAAACTTGTACTGCTAAAGATAATTATTGCTTTAGTTTTAGTTTGATATGTGGCTATTGTAAACTTGTTATGCTGGAAACTCCGGTAGAATATCAACACAAAGGATTTGCAGGGGCTGCATTGTGGATATCATTATCGAGTATAACAAATTTATAGAAACAGAGTCGTATCAGATGTTAAAATATTTAAGAAAAATTAGATATATTGCGGGTGAAGCTATACCTTGTGGAAATTGTGCATTAAACTTTGAAAGACTAATAAATTTTTATAAAAAAAATGGATTTTCCGTTAATGACACAAATAAAATACTTTTGATATTTGAAAAGTGATTTTTGATGGCATTTTGATTTCTTTTTATATTATGTTGCCGATTCTATCAGCAATAGAAGAGTAGATTTAAGGAGAAAATATTTTTGGAAATAACCGACCTTTTTAACAATATAAAAGACGTTTTTAATAAACCTGTTTATCTTATCAAATTTCTTTCGATAGCCATAGTTTTTGACATTAGTTCAGTCCTTGCTGCTCAAGAAAATTTGATTTTGTTTTATTTTTCATTTGATAAACATAGAATAGAATGTGTTGAATCATTAGTCAGATTAGTGTTTTTAGGGACGCTTATATGTTTTTGTGTAAAAATCATAATAGGTGGAATTTGCAGGATTGCTTTGGCACATTGGAAAAAAGAATATATTTCTAATGCAAAAGAAAATCTTTCTGTTGAAAATGCTATAAGAATTGCAGAGCGGAAAAATAATGAATTTGCATATAAAAAATTCTCTGAATGTAAACAGGCAATTTTTCAAGAACAGTCGATGTTTTGCGATATTGCGATTAACTTTTTGCTGGCTATTGTATATAGTCGCTTTTATCTTAGAGGTCTTACTGCTTTTAATTTGATTAAGATGCCGATATTATTTCTCGTGGTTCTGGTTTATTTTGTGATTTTAGTAATTATAATACTGACTCTTCTTAACAAGAAACTGTCGTACAGTACTGATTTCAATTTGGATTCTTGATATTATTTGTAACTCAACGGCTTTGGTAACATTTTGTTGCCGAAGCCGTTTTTTTGCACACGCATTTCTTTGGTTTTCAACTTTATTTTTCCCATTGAAGAAACCATTTCTTAGCGGTAAAATAAAAATATTATGGCTAAGAATCTTTCGGAGCTTTTGGGCTCTTTTGACTATATTTCCGTGGAAGGTGACGGAAAAACTGGATGTATCCTTTCTTCGGACTGTGTAATTTCTAACCTTGCTTTTGACAGTCGCGATGTTTCTGTGGGGTCGCTTTTTTTTGCGCTTCCGGGAACTCATACTACTGGTAATATTTTTATCAGTGACTGCATTAAAAAAGGTGCGGCGGCTGTTATTTTTCAGGACGATTTTGATGAAAAAACGGCTTTGGAAATTCAGAATGCCCTTCAAAATTCCAAGAATAAACCTGTTTTTTTACGCGTAAAGGACAGCCGTAAGGTTATGGCGCCTGTTGCAGCCTGTTTTTTTGATTATCCTTCTCAAAAACTCGGTGTTATCGGTGTTACTGGCACTGAAGGCAAATCTTCAACTGTAAGTTTTATCTGGCAGCTTTTGCGTCTTAACGGTCATAAGACTGGCTTTATTTCTACCGTTCAGTATTCTGTTGGCGGTGAAGCCCTTGCTAATCCTCAGCATACTACAACTCCTGAAGCTCCTGTAATTCAAAATTATCTTGCTCAAATGGTTCAGAACGGCTGTGAATACGCTGTAATCGAAACTTCAAGCCATGGTCTTTCTCCTAAGCTCAACCGTACTGGAAATATTGATTTTGACTGTGGTGTTTTTATGAATGTTACTCTCGAGCATCTTGAATTTCATAAAACTTTTGAGCAGTATCGCGACGACAAGGCTAATCTTTTTAGAAAACTTGACGAAAATTCTCACCAAAAAACTATTCTAGGAAAAAAAGTTGCTGTTCCTTCTTTTGGAATTGTAAATCTCGAGGACGAATCTGCCTCTTTCTTTATAAAAGCTACAAAACAGCCGGTTATTGGCTTTACAACGGAAGGCAAGGCCGGAAAACAGGCTGTCGCTGGTCTTGAAGAACAAAAGCCGCTTCCTCCAGTTCCTCCTTCTATTCCTTATCTTGTTGGCCGTAACATTGCGAGCGCGGCTTATGGGCTTTCGTTTAGCATTGTTGAGCCGAATCTTGTCGATAAAAATTCAAAACCTGTTGCCGCAGGCGTAATCCATATCAAGGCTTCTCTTCCTGGTGCTTTTAACGCATACAATATTATGGCGTCTTTGATTGCCGTTAGCCGTCTGACTTCGACCCCGCTCGAAAAAGTTGCAGAAAAAGTTTCTGAACTTGTGCCTGTAAAAGGCCGTATGACGGAAATTGACGAAGGCCAGCCTTTTGAAGTTATCGTGGATTACGCCCACACTCCTTCTAGTTTTGAAACTATTTTTCCGCCGTTAAAAAGACGCGCTTCTGGAAAGATTATAAGTCTTTTTGGTTCTGGCGGCGAACGCGATTTAAAAAAACGTCCTTTGCAGGGCGCTATTGCCGCTCGTTTTTGCGACGTTGTGATTTTGACTGATGAAGATCCGAGAGGTGAAGACAGTGTTGCTCTTCTTGAGCAGATTGCTGTTGGTGCAAAAAAAGAGGGCAAAGTTTTGAATAAGGATTTGTTTATAACTGCTGACCGTCCGTCGGCAATTCGTCAGGCTTTTAAAATGGCTAAAAAAAATGATATTGTTCTTTTGCTTGGAAAAAGCCATGAAAATTCAATCATTTATAAAGACGGACCTCATCCTTACGATGAAATTTCTGAAGCAAAAAAGGCCCTTGCAGAAATGGGCTACAATGCGAATTATGGGAGATAAAAAATAAAATGAATGTGACTGTTATTTACGGCGGAAAGTCTGGCGAACACGAGGTTTCTCTGGTTTCTGCGGCTTCTGTTGCTAGAAATATCGACAAAAAACATAAAATCACCCTGATTGCAATTACAAAGACCGGAAAATGGTTTTTGCAGCCGGAAACTGAGCTTGAAAGAATCAGAAACGATGAAAAATCTCATTTTGAAATAACCGAAGACAAAATAAATGAGGTTTTTGCAATTCCTGGCGGTGGAAAACAAAGAGCCTTTGTCGTAAACGGATGCGAAATTCCGTGCGATGTGGTTTTTCCGGTTTTGCACGGAACTTTTGGCGAAGACGGAACGATTCAGGGGCTTTTTGAAATGATAGGCGTTCCTTATGTCGGATGCAGTCCTTTGGGTTCTGCAATTACGATGGACAAAGAAAAAACAAAAGCTGTGCTTGAAAATGCCGGAATTCCTGTTGTTCCTGGAATTTGCGTAAGAAGAAGCGACCTTGCTGACTGGAAAAAATACGATGAAATTTTGGAGAACGCCCAAAAAAAGCTTGGTTTTCCGATGTTTGTGAAGCCTTGTTCTGCAGGTTCTTCTGACGGAGCTAATCTTGCCGTTGACCTGCGTCATTTGAACAGCGCAATTATTGATGCTTTTGATTGGGACGATAAAATTCTTATTGAAAAGGCTGTAAATGCCCGCGAAATTGAATGTTCTGTAACTGGAAATCCTACAATCTGTGATGGACAGAAAAGTTTTGAGGTTTTGACGGCTTATGGCCCTGGAGAAATTGCTCCTAAGCATGATTTTTATGATTATGACGCAAAGTACAATGACCCTGACGGCGCTGAGCTTTTGATTCCTGCGCGGCTCGAAGAAGATAAGCTGGAAGAAATTCGGAGTTTGGCAAAAAAAGCGTATGCTGCGCTTGATTTGTGCGGATTGAGCCGTGTTGATTTTTTTATGGACAAGGATTCTTCTGAAATTTATTTGAACGAAATAAATACAATGCCTGGTTTTACGCAAATTTCGATGTTCCCGAAGATGTGCGCAAAATTTGGGCTTGATTTTACTGCGCTGACTGAACTTTTGATGAACGAAGCTCTGTCAAAATTTGAAGCGGCTTCTAAATTAAAGACATCGCGCTGATTTTTTTAGAAAAAATTCTGCGTTAGCGGGTGGAGTGGCGGCTGTGCCGTTCCGGGGCTTTGCGCCGGAATGAAACCACGCAACACGCGGCCTGCCAAAACTGGCAGGAAACGCCCGTCTTAAAAATTTTATTGGAGACAAAAAATGGCTGATTTGAATGAACCTCTTCCTCCTGTTCCGAAAATTTATCCGGAAGGCTGTTTTTTTGACAAAATCGAGGACATTGCCGGAAAGCACGTTGTTGTTATGGGACTTGGGCTCAACGGTGGCGGCGAAGCGAGCGTGCGTTTTTTGCTTAAACATGGGGCTTACGTTCTTGTTACGGACATGAAGACGGCTGAACAGCTTGCTCCGACAATAAAATCGATTTCGGAAGACCGGGAACTTGATAAAAACCGGCTGACCTACCGTCTTGGCGAGCATAAAATCGAAGATTTTGAAAATGCGGACTGTGTAATTAAAAATCCTGGCGTAAAATACGACGGAAATAAATTTTTGGCTGCTGCAAAGGCGATTGAAACGGACATCAGCCTGTTTTTGCATTTTACTAAGGCGCCGATTATTGCGGTTACCGGTTCTAAGGGAAAAAGCTCGACTGTGAGCGCGATTTACTATGGTTTGAGGGAAGCTGGTTTTGAGGCGTTTCTTGGCGGAAATATTACTGTAAGTCCGCTGACTTTTCTTGAAAAAACGAGCGGAACTACTCCTGTTGTGCTTGAGCTTTCGAGCTGGCAGCTTGCCGACTTGCACGGAAGAAAAGCTCTAAAACCGCACATTGCGATTATTACGAAAATTATGCCTGACCATCAGAATTTTTATCATTCGATGCTTGCCTATGTCGCTGACAAAAAGCTGATTTATGCTGACCAGACTAAGAAGGACTTTACGATTCTTGATTTTGATGATGATGCGGCTTGTGACGGCGGAACTTTGATTGACAACTGGGGAAATATTTTTGCAAAAGAGACAAAGGCCCAGGTTTTGAGATATTCTAAGTCAAAATTGCCGGAAGGCGTTTTTGGCGTATGGCAGGATAAGAATGGAAATGGAATCTGCCGTCTGCCGGAAAAACTTTTGAGCCGTTATGCGCAAGGACACGGAAAAACAACCGATACAATTTTGAAGGAGCTTGTTGTTCCTGGCAAACATATGCGTCTTAATGTTTTAAACGCCGCCCTTGTTCTTGAGCTTATGGGTGTTGCTCCTGAGCAGACTGTCGAGATTTTGGGAAAATGGCACGGAATTGAACACCGTCTTGAATTTTTTCATTCGTACACGGTCAAATATAAGTCGGGAAATTCCTGTGTCTTTAGGTTTTACAACGACAGCGCGGCGACTGTGCCTGAGGCGGCGGCGGAAGCAACCCAGGCTTTTGGAAAACCTGTTGTTTTTTTGACTGGCGGAACGGACAAGGGGCTTGATTTAAGTCCTGTTGCCGATGCGATTTCTAAAAGTACGGCTTTTAAACCTTCTTCGATTTATATGCTTGAAGGAAGCGCCAGCGACAAGATGATCTGCGATTTTAACAGGGCGAATATTTCGTTTAACGGACCTTTTAAAAATCTTGACGAAATGCTCAAGTCTCTAAAAACCGATATTTTGTCAAAGAATTGTTCCGGTGAAAAAGTTGTGGTTTTTAGTCCGGGCTCTACGAGTTTTGGAATGTTTATGAACGAATTTGATCGCGGAAATCAGTTTAAGGCGAAAGTCCGCGAGATTTTTATATAGACGGAATACAAGTCCTGGAGAAAAAAAATAGCCATGAAAAATACTGGAAAACTGCATGTAAATCTTATCGCCCTTGATTTGGACGACACTCTTTTAAACGACGAGCGCAAGATAAGTGACAGAAATGCAGAAATCTTAAAGCGATGCGCCCAGCGCGGAATTTACGTTGTTTTGTGTTCTGGCAGGGCAGAAGACGGAATCAAGCCTTTTGTAAGCAGACTGAATATTGCTGCCTTGGAAAGCGGAAAATATGTAATTGCAATAAACGGTTGCTCTATTTTTGACATGCACAAGCGTATTCAGATTTACAAAAAAACTGTGAGTGGCGAAGTCCTTTTGGAAGCGCATAAAATTGCTGTTGAAGAAGGTTTTGAAACAGAAGTTTATTCTGACGGCAAGGTTTTTTACAGCAAGGAGACGGACTGGACCTTGCGCGATGTCAGAATGTGCGGATTAAATGGAGAGGAAGCTCCAGATTTTGAAAAATTTTTGCTTGAGAACCAGAATTCATTTTTTAAAATGCTGATTCCTGGAGAACCTGAAAAAATTCAGGAACTGCAAAAAAAATTGAAGGCCAGCCTTGGTGAAAAAGCTGTAATTTTTACGAGCAAACCTTATTTTTTGGAAATTTTGCCGCCGGATTGTGGAAAAGGCGAGGCGATTGAATGGCTTTCTTCTTTTATAGGCATTGACCACAGCACGACTCTTGCCTTTGGCGACAGCATGAATGACGAAAGCATGATTGAAAAATGCGGTTACGGAGTTGCAATGGTGAACGGAAACGAGCACATAAAAAGTATTGCGGATTTTGTGACGGAAAAAACAAACAATGATGACGGTGTTGCAGATTTTATAGAAAAATATATTCTGTAAGTTTTTTGTAATTAAGATTTTTGATGATTTAGCCAGAATGTCGAATTTTGAAAGGAACAGTCATTTAAGAGCCATTTCCGTGCTGCGACACTGCGATATTTACGTAGCAAACTCGGTTAGGAATTTGTCGGAACTTTTCAATAGAAGATTATCGGCTCAAGCCCGATGATGGCATTAAATTATAAAACTCGAAATTAAGGGTATTTAAAACGAAAATGGGCGTCTAAAGACAATTTCTATCTTTGGACGCCCATTTTTTTATGGTTTGTCAATACTTAATTATTTTTTCCAAGGATTTTTGCGGATGAATGTCTCGTCGCGTTCGTATCCTACGGAGATTATTCCGACTGGAGTTTTGCAGTAGTCTTCGATAAATTCAACATATTCGCGCGCTTCTTTTGAAAGTTTTGAATATTTGCGGATTTCTTTGAGGGATTTTTTCCATCCTGTAAATTTCTGGAGAACTGGTTTTGCGTTTTCCATGTCTTCAACATTTGCCGGGAAGTCTGTCACGATTTTTCCGTTGATGTCGTAGGCAATGCAGGCTTCAATCTGTTCCATTGGATCGTAAATATCGAGATGTGTCAAAACAAGGCTGTCGATTGAGTTTACACGGCAGGCATAGCGCAATGCGACAAGGTCGAGATAACCGCAACGGCGTGCTCTTCCTGTTGTTACACCGTATTCACGTCCAGTGTCGCGTACTTTGCGGCAAAGCTCGCTTTCTGCTTCGTCCGAATCATTGAATTCTGTCGGCATTGGACCGTTTCCTACGCGAGTTTCGTAAGCTTTAAAGACGCCTAAGATTTTGTCTAAATCATGTGGACCGATTCCGCAACCTGTTGCAGCGCCAGCAGAGCATGAAGCTCCAGAAGAAACATAAGGATATGTTCCTGAATCAATGTCGAGCATTGCGCCCTGCGCACCTTCAAAAAGAATGTTGCTTTTGCGGTATTCGTACATTTTTTGAGTAAGGTCAACGCGCATTTTTATAAGCTGATCTTTGTATTTGTTGATGAATTCTAAATCTTCGCCCTCAAATTCATCCATTTTTTGTTTCCAGTCGAGGTCTGCAAGACGAATGCCGTCGCGCTGTGCTTTTTCTGAATAGGCGATTCCAATTCCGCGGCCTGTTGTTCCAATCGGGCGTTTGCGCTGAGAATCGCGATCTTTGTCCATTTGGCGGTAGCGTGGAAGAATAATGTGTGCACGGTCAGAAATAAAAACACGTCCTTCCCAGTTGATTCCGTTGTCTTTGAGCATCTGGAGTTCGTTAAAAAGTGCTTCTGGATCGATGACCATTCCAGCGCCTAAAAATACAGATTTGTTTGGATAAAGAATTCCGCTCGGAACTTGATGAAGCGCAAACTGTTTTCCGTCAACTACGATTGTATGACCTGCATTTGGACCGCCTGCGTAGCGAACAACGTATTCAGCATCTTCGGCAAGGTAATCAACGATTTTGCCTTTTCCTTCATCACCCCACTGGGCACCAATTACAACGACCTTCATAAAAAGCTCCTGCAAAACAAAAAACTAAATTTGTGTCGCCTCTGCAAGGGTTCTCACAAACGGCACTAATTTTATCATAAAAAAAGTTCTTATTCAATTAAACAAGACATTAAATAGACGTAGCAGGAAAAGCCTGTGCTGTTTTTTTCTGCACGCCGCTTAAAATCAGTTTTTCTCTCGCAGTTCTACACGACGGATTTTGCCAGAAATTGTTTTTGGAAGGGTTTCGGCAAATTCGATTATGCGGGGATGTTTGTATGCCGCCGTTTTTGACTTTATAAACTCAAAAAGCTCGAGTTTTAGCTCTTTTGTAGGTTCAAAGCCTTTGTTTAAAACAACGGTTGCTTTTATTGCCTGGCCGCGTTTTTCATCTGGAATGCCAGTTACTGCACATTCCAGAATCGCTGGATGCAAAAGAATTGCGCTTTCTACTTCAAAAGGACTTATTCTGTAGTNNNCTATAAACCAAATGTAGCCGTCTTCATCGTAATATGCAACGTCGCCAGTGTAATAGTCGTCTCCGTTAAATGCTTTTTTTGTCTGTTCTTCATTTTTATAGTAGCCGGAAAAAAGTCCTGTCGGGCGCTGACCGTGCAGATGGATGACAATAGAGCCTTCTTCGTTTGGAGGGCATTTTGTTCCGTCTGACCTGACAATTTCCAAATCATAGCCAGGAGCAGGCTTGCCCATTGAGCCTGGTTTTATTTTCATTCCGGGAAAATTTCCTGCAAGAACGGTGGTTTCTGTCTGGCCAAATGCCTCGTGCATTTCGNNNATATACTTTCTCGTAAAGTTCTGGAGGAAGGGCTTCGCCTGCCGTCACAATGTGCTTTAAGGCTGACAAGTCGTATTTTTTTATGTCGGCTTTAACCATAAAGCGGAAAGTTGTCGGAGGCGCACAGAAAGTTGTAACGCGGTATTTTGAAATAATTTCGATTGTTTTTGATGGCGAAAAAGTTGCCATATCGTAAACCATTACCGCAGAACCGCAGATCCACTGTCCGTAGAGTTTTCCCCACATAGCCTTTGCCCAGCCGGTTTCTGCGACCGAAAGATGAAGTCCTCCGTCCATAACGTTCTGCCAGTATTTAGCAGTAACAATGTGTCCAAGAGGGTAGGTAAAGTTGTGCTGAACCATTTTTGGGTTTCCGCTTGTGCCGGAAGTAAAGTAAACGAGCATTGTGTCGCTGTTTTCTGTCGGGCGGGTGTTTTCTGAATCAAAATCTCTGGCCTTAAAATTTTCAATTTCGTCATAATAATTGAGCCAGCCGTCGCGATTTTTTCCGACTGTTACAACATTTTTGACTGTCGGTGAATTTTTGAGGGCAGATTCAATTCTTGTCTGAACCTCCTCATCTTCGTACGAAACTATCATTTTGATTTCGGCGGCATTTGTTCGGTACTCAATGTCTTTTGTTAAAAGCTGGTTTGTTGCAGGAACGGCAATTGCTCCGATTCTGTGCAGAGCAAGCAGAAAGAACCAGAATTCGTAGCGGCGGCGCAGAATAAGCATAACTGTGTCGCCTTTTTTGATTCCGTGGAACTTCAAAAAATCAGCAGTTTGCTTTGAACGTTCCGAAATTTGGCTGAAAGTAAAGTAATGGCTTTTTAGAGTGTCGTCGCACCAAACCATTGCCAGTTTTGAAGGAACAGTTTGCGCATAGCGGTCTACAATATCGTAGGCAAAATTGAAATTTGCAGGAATTTTAAGTTTAAAATTTTTCTTTAAATCCTCGTAATTACTGTATACTGTTTCGTCCTGAACGAAATCTTTGTAAAAGTTCATTTTTAGTCCTAAAATTATATTTAATGTGCATCCTCCTAGTTAGACACGAATTTTTTTTAAAGGTTGCAGAAAAACTTATTTAGCCCAAACTTCGAGTTTTATGATTTTATGTCGTTATCGGGCTTGACCCGATAATCTATTGCACTTTTTTTGCAAGATTGCCGTGTCAAGCA
>NZ_DLLH01000007.1:18208-18498 GCF_002476655.1 Treponema sp. UBA7567 | reverse complement strand
AAAACTCGACATTCGGGCTATTTATTTACAGCTTTTATGATTGAATCGATGTTTTTTACGATTGATTCTGCGATTTCCGGTTTGTTCATTGTGTAAATGTGAATTCCCCGGATGCCGTTTGAAATTAAATCTATAATCTGGTCTGTGGCATAAGCGATTCCTGCCTGCTTCATAGCTTCGCTGTCGTTTCGGAAGCGGTCGCAAAAAGAAAGGAGCTTGCGTGGAATGTATGCATTTGAAAGGTCAACCATTTTACTTACCTGATTTGCGTTTGTAATCGGCATAATTCC
>NZ_DLLH01000007.1:820-18159 GCF_002476655.1 Treponema sp. UBA7567 | reverse complement strand
CAAAAATGAATAAAGCATATCGTTGTCAAAAATCATCTGCGTAGTCAAAAAATCGACTCCGGCTTCGACTTTGTGCTTTAAGTTTTCGATGTCTGTGTCGCGGTTGGAGCTTTCCGGATGTCCTTCCGGATAACATGCGCCTCCTACACAGAATCCGTTTTGCTTTAAGAGCGGAACAAGGTCGGAAGCNNAGGGAAAAAGGTTTTCTCCTTCAAAAGCGTCTTTTGGCAAGTCGCCGCGCAATGCAAGCACATTGGTTATGTTTTTTTGTTTGAGGGTTTGGATTGTCTGTAAAAGCTGTTCTTTTGTCGAGCGGACGCAAGTTAAGTGCGCAAGCGAAGCTGTTCCTGATTTTTCGACAGCCTGTGCAAGGTCGGAAGTGTTTGTTTGTGTTGAACCGCCTGCCCCGTAAGTTATTGAAATAAAATCTGGCTTTAGAGAACTTAATGAAAGCGCAGTTTTTTTTACTGAATCAAAAGCCTCCTGTTTTTTTGGAGGGAAAATTTCAAAAGATATGGTAACTTTTTTAGAATTTAAGATTTCGCTGATTTTCATGGTTTTTAAGTTTAACAGAAAAAAGTTTTGTAATCTATATTTGGGAAAAATCTGCGTTTTTTTGGAAAATTTGCGTCAGGGGCTGTTAGCCGCGAAAGCGGTTCGGACGCGCTTGCGCGGCTGAACGGAAAAATTGCGCAGCAATTTTATAACGCAAAGACCCGGCGGGCTGTCCTGGCAAGGTCAGCCCGGACGCCCGCAAGTTAAAATTCGCTTTGATTTTCTTCCAGCTGCCTTAAAATTGCAGAATCCATTTTTATGTGAAGGTTTTTTTCGTTGGAAGGCAGAACAAGTCCTTTGGGGCCGTTTTTTGCGCGGCGAAGGTGCTTGACCTGTGTGTAATAGAGGTCGGCTTCTCCGTTTTTGCGCGCCTTTGAGTAATAAACTGCAAGGTTTCCGGCGGCGAGCATAATTTCGAGCGGAACTGTTTTTCCTGAGCGTGCCTTTATAAAGACGTAGCCTCCCGGATAATCGCGCGTATGAAACCACAAATCCGGACCTTTTACATAATGGCGCAAAAGCTCGTCGTTTTCTGTGGCGTCGCGTCCAACAAGAATTGTCCAGCCCTTTGATTCGTAAGAAAGTCCCGGCCGTTCGCTCTGCTCCTGCTGCCGCGGTTTTTGCTGTTTGCGCAGGAGCTGTTCAAGTTTGACGGGATTTTTTTCTGCGAGCATTGAATTGTATTTTTTGTCGAGTTCGGAAATTTGTTTTTTTGAGAGGAGTATGTCGTGCTCCAAATCTTCGAGACCGTGGCTTTGCTTTTTGTAAGTTTCGTAGTATTTTGCGGCGTTTTCGTGAGCTGATTTTTTCGGGTCGATTTTTATGTGGACTTTTTTGCCGTTTTCAAAGTCTTCGCAATCGAGGTAGCCGGAAGAAGCCTGTCCGTTTGTAAACATATAGCTGTAGGAAAGAATTAAATCTCCCCAGTGTTTCCATTGTTCCGCATTTAAAAAATCGCTTCGTTTTCGCTCAAGTTTTTCGAGCGCGTTTTCGAGCCTTGTTTTGTGCGAATTGTACCATTTTTCTGCCTGTTCGAGCAGTTTTTCGGTCGAAGTCCGTGAAGCGTTTTGAGAATAGAATAAATCGACTTTTTCGTTAAATGAAAGCTCTTTTGAGGTTTGTCCGCTGTTTTTTTTGTCTTTTAAGCCTTTTAAATTTTCCGAAGAATTTTGAATTTGATTAAAATCGCGGACTGGAAATTTTTGAAGGCTTAGGTTTTCCTCTTCGAGTTTTTCTTTTTCCGTCAAATCTGTAAAAATTTTAATTTCTGGCAAAACGAGAATTTCGCCTGAAATTTCGCCTTTTGCAGGACGGCGGTAAAAACTGTCAAAAATTACATTTTCTTTATTGCATAAAAAAATGTTTCCTGCGTTTGACCAAAGCCTTATGTAAAGATTTAATTCTTCAATTCCGTCTTCCTCGGCCTGGATTTTTTTCTTTTTTGCAAATTTTTCCTGGGCGGCAGGCATTACGTAAACCGGACCTTCGCGGTATGTTGAAATTTTTATAATCCGCTCTTTGCCAAGTTGCCGGCATTCCGTAATTTTTGCGCCTTTTATTCTTGAGCGAAGAATTTCATAAAAACGCAGAGGTTTTTCGTTTTTTGGAATTTTTCTTTTTACTTCGTTGAGCCTGCATTCACCTGCGGCGAGGCAGATAAAAACTGTTTTTGGAACGCCGGGTTTGTAAGTATAAAGTGCAATCGAATCAAATGAAGGCTGTACAATTTCCTGAATAAACGAGCCTGTCAAATCCAGTTCTTTTAAGATTAAATCGATTTCGTTACAGTTAAGTGACATAAAAAAGGTTGGTTTTTGTTTGAAAAAAATGCCTGGAACTTTTATTGCCGCACAAAAAAACTGTACGGCAATAAAAAATTTGAGCTTAAGCGGCTGCAATTTTTGAGGCTTAAACTCTCTGAAATTTATTTTTTAAATTTTGCTTCGAATTCTTCAAGAACTTTTTCTGGAGCTGGGCGCGCGTCGATGTCTACGAGGTTTCCTTTTTCCTTGTAAAAATCAATGAGCGGAGCTGTAGATTTTCTGTAAACTACAAGTCTGTTCTGAATTGATTCTGTTTTGTCGTCATCGCGGGTGTAAAGTTCTCCGCCGCATTTGTCGCATTTTCCTTCAACTTTTGGCGGATTGAATTTTACGTGGTACATCTGTCCGCAGTCTTTGCAGCATACGCGGCCGCCAAGACGCTCAACAACAGCTTCGTCTGCAATGTCGAAGTTTACGGCAGCGTCGATTTTTGCAAAAGATTCGAGCGCTTCTGCCTGGGGAATTGTGCGTGGAAAACCGTCCAAAATATAACCGTTTGCTGTGTCTGGCTGAGAAAGTCTGTCTTTTACAAGACCGATTGTAATTTCGTCGCTTACCAAACCGCCGGCGTCAATAATCGCCTTTGCTTTTTTGCCAAGTTCAGTTCCGTTTTTAATGTTCTCGCGGAAAATGTCGCCTGTCGAAATGTGTGGAATGTTAAAAGCCTTTGCTGCTTCCTTTGCAAGAGTTCCTTTTCCAGCTCCTGGAGGTCCTAAAAAAATAAAATTCATCGTTTTCTCCAAAAATTATTATAAAATGGGCGTTTCCCTCGCTTGTGTTCGGGGCGTGCGTTACGTTGCTCGGTAACCCTCGGCCTCCTCAGTCGCACAACAAAGTTGTGCTCCTTGCGGTGGCTGGCTTTGCCACAACTCCATGCACTAACGCTTTTCTAATATATCAAAAAATCTTCCTAACTTAAAGACCTTTTTTTTGCGTTGTGTCTGCCTGAACTTTTACCGTCAAAAATTCAATTGTCGTATTCCAGTTAAAAAGCGTGTTCTGGCAGGCAACGCTCAAAAGATTTTTGATTTTTGCCAAATCTTCCGTTCCGATTTCTCTTGCCATTGCCGAACCGTAAGAAGAATTTTCTGCATCAAACCAGCGGTTTATTTCTGTTTCTGTAATCCGTCTTTTTTCTGTAATTACTTTTGTTGCGGATTTTACAAAAAATCCATGTTCTTCAAAGGCGGCTTTTACTGAATTTTCGTTCCAGGCAAAAAGTGGATTTTCTTCGTTGCCAAAAAATTCTTTTTCGGCGTTTTCCATTTTTTTTAAGATTCCTTCGTAAGCGTTTCTTGTGCTCTCTGTCAGAATTTGGTTATAAATCAATTCCCAGATTTTCTGTCCTTTTGAAGGAATCCTTTGCGAAATTACAATCTGCTGGTCGTCTGCCACAAGGTTTTTCGGAAGGTTTTTGAGCGCGCTTGCAAGAACGTCCACGCTGTCCTGGCAGTTGAATGGATCTCGAAAGAAAATCCTGTCAAAAATCATTCCGTTTTCGTTGTATTCTTCAAGAATTTTTGCAAAAACCTGCATGCTCAGATAATTTTCTAGGCTTTCCGGCCGAAGTTTTAAAGCAGGACGGTCTAAATCGTCCAATGTGCGTCCATATTGTTCAAGAATTTCAAGTCCGCGTTGATTTGAACAAAGTCCAGCCGTTACGCCTTCTGGAGTTTTTCTGCTTACTTCCCAGATTAAAAGTCCGTCGTCCGCATTCCAGACAAGGCTTCTTGTGTGCCTGCTCAAGTCCGCCAGTTGAATCATTGCATTGCGGATTGTTGTAAGAATTTCCGCCCGGTTGGAGTCGAGCCTGCTTTTCCATGATTTGTCCGCACGGTCAAGAGCTGTTTCGCGGCGTTCATTTTTTGGAGTAAATGTCAGGTTTTCTGGTTTCGTAATCGAGTTTTTTTCAAAGTTTTTATTTATCCACCATTCACCGATTGGATTGTCAAAGTCTGTTGCAAAATGAGGAAGAGGGTGCATTCCGCACGAAACGTCGGATTCCGGTTTTTCGGGTTCAATTCCTTCCAAAATTGCAGAAATTTGAATTTCCCGGCGGCTCAAGACATCTTCTTTTATTTTTGCCTCGTAGCCCTGAGAGGTTGGCGTGTAAAAGACTCTTCCGACAAGTTCTGTTGGAAGATATTGCTGAGCAACCCAATGGTCGCGGTAAGCGTGCGGATAAAGATAACCGTTTCCGTGTCCAAAACCCTCGGCGTCTCGCGAAGAATCCCGCAAGTGGTTTGGAACTTCGGCATCTTCTCTTTCAACGCTCGAAAGCGCGTCAAAAAATGCCATGCTCGAATTCGATTTTGGGCAGGTCGAAAGGTAAAGCGCCGCGTGAGCCAGAAAATACCGTCCTTCTGGAAGTCCGACGCGGTCAAAAGCCTGAGCGCAGTTTTCTACAATGCAGACTGCGTTTGGATCTGCAAGTCCTGTGTCTTCGCAGGCAGAAATCAACATTCTCCTAAAAATAAAATGCGGATCTTCTCCGGCGCGCACCATTCTAGCAAGCCAATACATTGCCGCGTCTGGATCTCTTCCGCGCAAGGATTTTATAAATGCGGATATTATGTCGTAGTGATAGTCGCCATCGCGGTCATACAGAACAACTTTCTTTTGAATCGATTCTTCTGCGGTTTCTTTTGAGATAAAAATTGTCGAACCCCAGGCTGGAACAGGATTTGCGTTGTAAGGATCCCATTTTTCAGGTGTTGTTTCTACAGCAAGTTCCAGGGCATTTAAAAGTGAACGGGCATCTCCGTTCGCAGTTTCCACAAGGTGTTCGAGAGCGCCTTTTTCAAATTCAACGTTCCAGTGTCCGTATCCGCGCTCAATATCGTTTAAGGCAAAATTTGCGGCTTTAAAAAGGTCAGCTTTTGTGAGCGGCTTTAATTGAAAGACACGGCTTCTCGAAACAAGGGCTTTATTTACTTCAAAGAACGGATTTTCTGTTGTTGCGCCGATTAAAATAATTGTTCCGTTTTCTACCCAGGGCAGAAGGGCGTCCTGCTGAGCTTTGTTCCAGCGGTGAACTTCATCAACGAACAAAATTGTACGTCTTCCGTAAAGCTTAAAATAATCGTCTGCCTGTTTTATTGCGGCTCGAATTTCTGCAACTCCAGTCAAAACGGCATTTAGCGTAATAAAGTTTGATTTTGTGTGATTTGCAATTACTCGTGCAAGAGTTGTTTTTCCACAGCCGGGCGGTCCGTAAAAAATTACAGATGTTAGCTGGTCGGCTGCAATTGCGCGGCGCAGGAGCCTGCCTTTTCCGACAATATGATCCTGACCGATATATTCGTCCAAATTTCTAGGGCGGAGTCTTGCAGCCAAAGGTTCTTTTTGTGTTTTTGAAGCGTCAAACAAATCACTCATAAAGAGAGTTTAGCACAAAATTATTCACGGTTCCACTTTGCTCTTGCTGGATAATAAGACCACAAGCTTGCGTTTTTGCGTGTAGCAGAAGTGCTCGAAGGGTTTCCTTCAAAATTCAATGCGGCGTAAATGTCTGTGGCTGTGTCTGATTTTGTCGGGTCGATTGTCAAAAGTATCGGAACAATGTACGAAGAAGACAGGGTTGAAGTTGCGTTCGCAGAAATTGTTGTCGCAGAACCTGTCGGAATTCCAGCGTTAAGAGCAGTATTGTCTAAACCGCTTGTTGTTCCGAGCAAAAGTTTGTCTTTTGTAACGGCAATCGAACGGATTTCGCTTGAGTCGCAAGATACCTTTGTCCATTCAGAATCTCCGGCTGCTCTGTAGTAGACTGTAGTGCTGCTTGCGTAGTAAATCATTGTTGCGTCTGAATTGTAAGATTCGTTGGAAGTGATTGCGGGAGAATCTGTAAAGTAGAATGTGATACCGTCAAAAGTAGAAACTCCTTTTGCACTTGAGTAGATTGAAGTTGAATTGTCGCCTGACGTAAAATTATATTCACTGCTTTCTTCTATTAAAGTTGCTTTTCCGCCATCGAGTTTGTAAATTTTCCCATTAATTCTTGCAAAAGCGTAGCGGTTTTCGTTTTTTGGAGTATTTGTACAGAATATCGATGAAGCCGAAACTATTTCGCTTGTGATTGATTCGTCGTCAAAAGCAACAGTCTGCCAGCCTGCGTCTTTGTTTGAAGTGTCGAGGTATTTTAATTCTTTTGAAATTCCTTCCATCTCGCCATCGTCTGTAACTTCTTGTACAAAAAAAGAAAGAGAATAGATTTCTCCATTGTGGTTTGCGGCAAGTCTTACATAATTATTGCCTGGCCTTGAAGCCGTGAGCCAGTGTCCGTGTTCGGAAGTTGTGTAGTCTGTCGGATCTGTTCCGTCTGCCACGTATGTTCCGCCATTTTTTACGGCATTGTCTATATCTTTTTTCCACACGACAGGGTTTGCCGACAAATAAAGATATTCTTTTGAATCAGAACTGTCGGTTACGCGGACAAGAGAATGAACTGTGCCTTGAATTTGTGCATCCGAAAGTTTTACTTCTTCGCGGATTGTGTCAAAAATTACGCCGTTGCACGAAGTAAAAATTGAGATGGCAGAAAATATAAATATTGAAATTATGCTTTTTGAAAGTTTTTTCATTTTTTTTATTTCCGTTTTTTAGAAGTGGTACCTTGCTGCTATTACGACAGAAGAAAAATTGCCGTGGTCGTTGTTTTCTGAATCTTCATACCACTGGGGCAAATACATAAAATTTCCCTTTATGCCAAACGACCAGCTTGGAGTTACGCGGTAAAAAATTCCTGCTTCTGGCTTAAGTGTAAGACCTGGAAAATATGTGTTGTTAAGATAACTTTCGACAGCCGCTCCGATTCCCATTGTTATTGGAAATTCAAATTTTTTTATAGTTGGCTGCACTGTAAAGCAGAATACAAATGGTACGTAAGTGAACATATTCTCTCCGATTGTCGGATTGTATCCAAAACTTACATCGAGACCGACTGCAAACCATGAAGTCAGAAATCTGTGGTAACCGATTGTTCCTGCTCCTCCGGTCGAAAGCTGACCTTCGCGGTAAAGTGGAAAATCGCCGCCAAAATTGAGCGGAAATGTTACCATAAGTCCAATATTTATGAATTGATCGCCAGGCTCGTTCATTCTATATTCAACGGCAAATCTGTCATCATCTTCGTCTTGTTCCTGACTAAAAACCGCAGTTGAAAATAAAAAAACAGTGCAACAAATTGCAATGAATTTTTTCATCTTATGCTCCAAATCTAATAGAAAAATTGCTAAAAAATATATATAGTTTTATCGAAAAGATTAACCTAATAAGGCTTTTTTTTCAATATTTAATCACAGTACAAAAACCGTCTTTGTGTCGCTAAGTTACGAAAAATTTTACGAAGTTTTTGGAGGTAAAAAAATGAGTGCTCAAATTATTGATGGAAAACAGATTGCGCTTGAAGTTCGTGCTGGTGTTGCAGAAAAAGTTGCCGCGCTAAAGGCAAAAGGAATAACGCCTTGTCTTGCAGTCATTCTTGTTGGAGAAAATCCTGCATCAGTAAGCTATGTAACTGGAAAACGCAAGGCTCTTGCAGAAGCCGGCATGACCGACCGCTCCGAAATTTTACCAGAAAATACGACAGAAGAGGAACTTTTGGCTTTGATTGACAAATTGAACAAAGACAGTTCTGTTCATGGAATTTTGGTTCAGTTGCCTTTGCCTAAGCATATTGATGAAGATAAGGTGATTATGGCAATCAGTCCTGAAAAAGACGTTGACGGTTTTCATCCGGTGAATGTTGGAAAAATGGTAATTGGAAAAAAAGCATTTTTACCATGTACACCGCATGGAATTATTGTTTTGCTCAAGAGAATGGGAATCGAAACTTCTGGAAAGCATGCTGTTGTAATCGGACGTTCAAATATTGTAGGAAAACCTGTAGCTCTTTTGCTTGCAAGACGCGAAACAAACTGTACAGTTACAATGTGCCATACAGGAACAAAAAATATGGCAGAAATCGTAAAGCAGGCTGATATTATTGTCGCCGCTTCTGGACATCCGCATACAGTAACCGCCGACATGGTAAAAGAAGGAGCTGTTGTAATCGATGTAGGCGTAAACAGAATTCCAGATGCGACAAAAAAGAGCGGTTTCCGCTTGATTGGCGATACAGATTTTGAAGCAATAAAAGAAAAAGCCAGCTTTATAACCCCGGTTCCAGGCGGCGTAGGCCCAATGACAATCGCCATGCTCATGTACAATACTCTTGAAGCTGCGGAACGAAGTGAGCAGCTTCAGTAAAATAAACGAGAATTGCGAAGCAATTGTCGTCGGGCTGTAGCGAAGCGAAAACCCGCCAATACTCTTGAAGCTGCGGAACGAAGTGAGCAGCTTCAGTAAAATAAACGAGAATTGCGGAGCAATTGTCGGCTGGTTCCGGTTTTCGGAACCAGCGCTTGCACTAGCGATGTGCAGGGCGCGCAGCGTGGGGCTGCCTTAAAAATAAAAGGCTAATTTAAAACCAAATTTGTATATTTGTGAGCTTCTTGCAGCCCCATGGAGCGGAAGCGGAACCCGGAACGTAGCGACCGGCTCTGACGGTAGTGCCCAAATAAAAAATTATGGTAAAAAATATGATTGATGTTCAAAACTCTCCTGACACCAGGGAAGTGCCGCTGCAGAAAGTTGGCGTAAAAAATGTAAAATATCCTGTCCAGGTGTTGGATAAAAACAACAAAGTTCAGAATACAACTGCCTGTGTGAATCTTTTTGTTAATTTGCCGCATGATTTTAAGGGCACCCACATGAGCCGCTTTATAGAAGTTTTCCATAAATATCATTCTGACATTTCGATGAAGAGTTTTTTGGAAATGCTCGAAGAAATTCGTGAAAAGCTTGATGCGCAGCGTGCTTTTGGAAGAATAAGTTTTCCGTATTTTATTGAAAAAAATGCCCCTGTAACCAGTGCAAGCGGTTTTATGCAGTACAATTGCACTTACGAAGGCGAAAGCGAGATGCAGGAAAATGGTGTGGATTCTAAGTTTTTTGTTGGAATTGAAGTCCCTGTGGCAACTTTGTGTCCTTGCAGCAAGGCTATAAGCGAATTTGGCGCTCATAATCAGCGAGGCTGCGTAAAAGTAAAAGTTTTGTATTCGGATTTTTTTTGGATTGAAGACATTATCGAAATGATTGAAAATTGCGCTTCGACACCGCTTTATTCTGTTTTGAAGCGTCAGGATGAAAAATTTGTGACCGAACATGCTTACGAAAATCCGCGTTTTGTAGAAGATATGGTTCGGGAAGTTTATCTTGGACTTAAAAAAATGGGATTTGCCTGGTTTAAGGTTGAATGCACGAATTACGAAAGCATTCATTTTCATGACGCTTATGCTTGCGCAGAATTTGGAAGCTGCTGATTAAAAACGAAAAGTCAAAAATTGCATTTTGCGAGGAAATACGTGGTTTTGAGTGTTTTTTTGTGCGCTCTGCCACGTATTTTTTTTAGTATTCTCAAGTTGATGAAAATTTACTAAAATAATTAGAATTATGACTTATTTTTTTGAAACCTATGGGTGTGAAATGAATATTGCGGAATCTGCCGCAATTGAACAGCTTTTTATTAGCCGCGGCTGGTCGAAGGCGGAGGAGCCGGAACTTGCGGATATGGTTGTTATAAATACTTGTTCTGTGCGCGGTTCTGCCGAAAATCGTATTTTTGGCCGGCTCGGCTATTATTCCGGTGTAAAAAAAATTCGTCACAAAGAGCCTGGCGCTAAAACCCGCCTTGAAGAAATGCAGAAAGCCGTTGATTTTGTTGAAAAAAATGGTGTTGTTCCGTTTTATGTTGTCTTGATGGGCTGCATGGCTGAACGTCTTTTGGACAGCGTTAAAAAAGATTTTCCGGTTATTGATTTTGTTGTAGGAACTTTTGGAAAAAGCAAATTTGGCGACATAATTTCTGCCGCGGAAGAACATAAAAAAGGTTTTAAAATCGAAGAAGATTCCGAATACACTTTCCCAAAAATCAGTTACGAAGAGCAGGCTTTTAGCACTTTTGTTCCGATTATGCACGGATGCAACAATTTTTGTACTTATTGCATTGTTCCGTATGTGCGCGGACGCGAAGTAAGCCGGCCTGTTGAACAGATTCTCGCGGAAATCGATTTTCTTTCTAAACGCAATGTAAAAGAAATTACGCTTTTGGGACAGAATGTAAACGCTTATCGTTGCAAGGACGAATCTGTAGAAGGAGGAGAGTTGAATTTTCCTAAGCTTCTCAAAAAAATCAGCGCGCATCTTGACGAAACATCTTCTTCAATTCGCTGGATTCGCTTTGAATCGTCAAATCCAAATGATTTTAGCGACGAATTGATTGAAATGATTGTGAACGACAGCCATGTCTGCCACGGTTTTCATATTGCCGCTCAGCACGGAAACAACGAGATTTTGCGGAGAATGAACCGAAAAAATACCCGTGAAGAATTTTTAACTCTTGTAAAAAAACTTCGCAGTGCCATGCCGGACGTTGAGCTTGTTACGGATTTAATGGTTGGATTTCCTGGCGAAACGGAAGAACAGTTTGAAGATATTCTTTCGTTTATGAACGAGATAAAATTTGAAAGCGCGTTTATGTACTATTATAATCCAAGAGAAGGAACTCCAGCTGCAAGTTTTGAAAATCAGATTGACGTTGCCATAAAAAAAGAACGCTTAAAAAAAGTGATAGATCTTCAGTTAAAGCATACGGCGGAAGTCATGAACAGCCGTGTTGGAAAAACCGTAAATGTTCTTGCCGATATTGTGAGCCGCGACGACGAAAATGAACTTTTGGGCAAAACTGAGCAAAACGAGAGAGTCGCCTTCAAAGCCGACAAAAAACTGATAGGCTCGTTTGTGACAGTAAAATTGACAGCCTTGAACGGGAATACGTTTAAGGGAGTTATGATAAATTAGGGAATTAAAAGTTTGTGTTGCAAACTTTTTTACATGGAGGAAAAATATGCCTTTAAAATTGATTGGAACAATAATTCTTCTTGTAATTGTAACTATTTTTTGTGGTTTTAATCTTGAAGATGTGAATAAATGCGACGTAAACCTTGTTTTTTATAATTTTCACAATGTGCCTGTTTTTTTAACGGTTCTTGCATCGTTTTTGGCAGGAATTGTCGTAATGTTGCCTTTTGCCCTGTTCAAAAAGAAAATGTCGAAAAAACAAATTTCTCAGGCAGCAGAAAAAATAAACGAAAAAGAAACAAAAAAAGCGGAAAAACAAAAATCGCTTGCTGAAAAAGCCGAAAAAAAAGCGCAGCATGAAGAAGAAAAGACTATTTTTGATTTTAAGATCCGCCGTCCAGTCGAAAAAAAATCTGCAAAGCCAAAAGAAGCTTCAAAAGACGGCAGCAACGTGAATTCTGTTCCAAAGCCTGCTGTGGATATTGATAACGCCAAGACAGAAAAATAATTTTCCGGCGACTTGAAAAACTGTTTGTGAGGAAAGTTATGAAGCGTTTTTTTACAGTATTTTTTATTTTTAATCTCGTTTTTTTTGTTTTTGCCCAGAATTCAAATACTGCAAGAAAAATTGCTGAAGAGGCGGCCCGCAAAGATACTCTTGAGCAGTCGGTTATCTATCTTAAAAAAAATGTTCCGGCATTGCAAAATCTTGCAGAAAAACGTTCGGGCTATGCTTTTTTGGCCG
Organism: Treponema sp. UBA7567; assembly: GCF_002476655.1. NCBI lineage: Bacteria > Pseudomonadati > Spirochaetota > Spirochaetia > Treponematales > Treponemataceae > Treponema > Treponema sp. UBA7567. The sequence continues at coordinate 6,138 of NZ_DLLH01000007.1, read as the reverse complement.
GTGTTTTGGAGCAGAGCGGAAATTTTCAGGAAGCAATGAATTTTTATGTTCAGGCGGCGGCAATTGCGGCAGGCGATGCTGTAGGAATGCAGAAAAAATCGAGTGAGCAGCTAGTTCTTGATGCGGTGCGTTGCGCCTTGAGCGCAGGAGATTGGATAACTGCTCAAAATTATCTTAATTCTGCCGTCCGGAATTCTTCTGATTCTGAAATAATCGCTTTTATAAAACTTTATGAACAGTGGAGCATTTTGTGCCAGTCAAAAACTTCTGCTGAGCTTACAGAACCTGTTGCAATTCTAAAAACTTATTCGTCCCTGCCTTCTATGAAATCCGTTCAACCCCAGGTTTTGCTGACTTTGTGGCACATAACCGGAGAAGAAACATATTCTGCTCAATTAAAAAAAACTTTTCCTAAGAGCCTTGAATCGGCAATTGTAAAAGGTGAAATTCAGATTTTGCCGGCTCCGTTTTGGTATTTTGTTCCAAGAAAAACAGATTCTGTTCCAGAAATTGCAAGTGTTCAAGATTCTGAATCTGAAATTCAGTCAAAAAATGAAAATTCAGAAAAAAACGAAGATAATTCAAAAAATGAAAAAATTATTCGTCAGCAGCTTGGACTTTTTAAGGACAAGGCAAATGCGGAAAGTTTGGTTTCAAAATTGAAAGAAAAAGGCTTTTTGCCTCATGTTACCGAAGAAATACGTCCGAGCGGAACAAAATATTATCTTGTCGTAGTTGATGAAAATAAGGCAGGCTCTGTCGGAAACGAATTGCGCAATGCCGGTTTTGAATGTTATCCGATTTTTGAATAAAGTTTCGGCGAAAGATGAATGGTTTGAAAAAAAATATTTTAAAAAAAAGTCGCTGCGTAATTTTCGGGGCCGCAAAAATTCAAAATTATGGGCAGATAAAAAAAAATTTGCTTCCTGATGATTTTTTTGTTTTTTGTGACGGCGGACTTGTTCATTCAAAAGAACTGAAAATTGAACCTGATTTAATTGTTGGAGATTTTGATTCTTTTGAAAAACCTGAGACAAATTCGGAAACAATTGTTCTTCCTTGTGAAAAAGATGACACGGATTCATTTTTTGCCGTAAAAGAAGCGTTTGGACGGGGCTTTAGAAATTTTATGCTCGTTGGAATGACTGGCGGCCGTTTTGACCATTCTATGGTCAACGTTTCTGCGCTTATCTGGCTTTTTAAACGGAAGTGCAGCGCTTTTGTTCTTGATGATTTTTCAAAAATGCAGATTGTTGGAAAAAATCCTGTTTTTGTGAATAAAAATTGCAAATATTTTTCGATAATTCCTGTTTGCGGAAAAGTAAAAGGACTAAATATTTTGGGCGCAAAATATCCGTTAAAAAATGGAAAAGTAAGTCCAGAATACATTTACACGACGAGCAATGAAGTTTTGCTAGATCAAACCGCAAAAGTAAGCGTAAAAAAAGGAATTGTCCTGCTCATTGAAATATTTTCAGAATAATTTGCTGAGTATATTTTATAATTTTAGAATTATTTTTTATATTTTTTATTAAGTTTGAATCATTTTTTGAAAAGTGATAGACTGAACAGGATTATAATATCATATTTTTACATGGAGACATGGGGATAAAAAATGGAAAAAAAAGTAAATTTCAAAAAATTTTTGCCAAACTATTTTTCGTTTTTTGTAAATGGTTCAGTCGTTTTGATTGTCGGCGCAATCTTGCCTTATGTAATCGATGAAGCAAAAATCAGTTTTGCAGTTGCAGGTTCGCTGCTTTCGTTCTTTGCAATCGGAAATTTTCTTGCAAGCTTTGTAAATCCTTTTTTGACTAAACTTGCAGGAAGAAAAATTTCGATATTCATAACATCTCTTTTTATGCCGTTGTCGCTTTTTGGACTTTCTTTTTTGCCGCATGTTTCTGTAATGCTTTTGCTTTTTATTCTTCTTGGGATAAGCCGCGGCTGTTACAGCGTTATAAATAATGCTTACATCAATGAAAATTCTGACGGAACTCCGGTTGCGCTCAATATTTTGCATATGGTTTTTGCAATCGGTGCATTTTTGGCTCCAATGGTAATGTCGCTGTTCTTTAAGTTTGATTTTACCTGGCGTGCAATTGTTTACACCCTTGCCATTGCTTCATTCTGTTCTGCGGTTTATATGCTGACCTTGGATTTGACTCCAAAAAACGTTTCTGCTGAAAAAACAGAAAGAGAAAGCCTTGCAAAAAAATCTCCATTCTGGAAGCAGCCTCTTTTTTATCTTTCGGGATTTCTTCTATTTTTCTATCTGGGACTTGAAAACTGCGTAAACGGTTGGTTTGTAACATATTTTAAAAATACAGGAATTATGTCGCCGGCATTTGCAAATTCTTTGGTTTCTTTTACCTGGCTTGCGGTTTTGTTTGGACGGCTTTTGACGGCCTATGTTTCGAGAAAAATAAAAAAACAGAATATAATTCTTTTTGACTGCATTATAACTGCCATTTTCTTTATTCTTTTGATATCGACAAAAAATTTGGGAATTATTACTTTTGCGATTATCGGACTTGGCCTGTTTTTTGCTGGAATTTATCCGACTACAGTTTCCAATGCTTCTGATGCAATTGTAGGTTCTGACCTTGGAACTTCTATGCTTTTGGCAATCGCTGCTCTTGGAGGAATTGTAACTCCTCAGATAGTTGGAATCGTAGCCGACAAAATCGGGCTTGTAGGAGCAATTTGCATTCTTTTGGTAAATGCTTCGGCAATGATTGTTATTTCTGTCGTAAATTTTTTGTTAAAAAGAAAATCTGAACGGCTTGAAAAATAACTTTGTAAGTTGAGCTTAAAAAGCAGATAAAAAAAGCGGTTTATTGTATAAACCGCTTTTTTTTTGTAAAATCAAAGTGAATTTTTTCAGATTCCTGCTTTTGTGGCAGGGGCTGTAAGGGACGCAAAGCGTGTGTTTTTGCGCAGCAAAAATACTGGAGGCGCCGGGACGCCGCAACCCTGAAAGACCCGGTTTTTGCAGAGCAAAAAGCCACCCGAATAAACGGTGGAAGATATATATTTTTTTCTAGGAATGAAAAATGTCAGAAAGAAACATTTCAGAACTCTGCCATTGGGCTGACCAGCAGGCAGAAAGAATTATCAAGCAGAAAGGCGAACTTGACCTTTATACTTGCGCTTCGGGAATTACTCCGAGCGGAACTGTTCATATTGGAAACTTCCGCGAAATTATTACTGTTGACTTGATTGTCCGCGCTCTACGCGATCGTGGCAAGAATGTGCGTTTTATTTATTCTTGGGACGACTATGATGTGTTTAGAAAAGTTCCTGGAAATATGCCTAAACCGGAAGTTCTGGAAAAATATTTGCGCTATCCAATAACTATGGTTCCGGACACTTTCGGACGAGACGAGAATTATGCCCGCCACCACGAAAAGGATATTGAGACTCAGCTTCCTCGTGTTGGAATTTATCCTGAATTTTTATATCAGGCGAGCCGCTACCGCGCTAACCGCTATGCTGAAGGTATGAAAACTGCAATGCAGAATCGCGGTGTAATTAAAGAATGTCTTAATACTTATCGTGACGACGAGCATAAAATGAAGCCGGAAGATGTTTACTGGCCTGTTGCCGCTTTTTGCTGTAATTGTAACAAAGACACGACCGAAATTTTGGATTATGACGGCGAATACGGAATTACTTACAAATGTACAAGTTGCGGTCATGTAGAAAAAGGCGATCTCCGCACTTCAAAAGAGTTTAAGCTTGGCTGGCGCGTTGACTGGCCGATGAGATGGAATGAAGAAAAAGTTGTGTTTGAGCCGGGCGGAAAAGACCACATTTCTCCGGGCGGTTCTTATGATACTGCAAAACTTGTTTCTAAGCGCCTTTACAACTGGGACGCTCCCGTCACAATGAAATACGATTTTGTAAAGCTTAAGGGTGTTCCTGGAAAAATGTCTTCTTCAAAAGGAAAGGTAATTTCTTTGGTAGACGCTCTCGAAGTCTACCAGCCGGAAGTTTTGCGCTACATTTTTGCGCAGAACAAGGTAGACCACGAATTTTCAATCAGCTTTGACCTTGACGTTGTTACTGTTTACGAGGCTTATGACCGTACAGAAAGAATCGCCTGGGGAAAAGAGCTTCCAAAGGAAAAAGACGAGAAAAAACGCGAGTCAATAATCAACCACGAAAAGCGCATTTATGAACTGAGCCAGGTTGAACCGGGATTCCCGAAAGTTGAGCCTTATCAGATTGGTTTTCGCCTTTTGACAACCCTTTTGCAGACTTATTCAGGCGACATCGATGCTGTAATCAAGAGCCTTGGAAATGTAAAACCTGAACAGGAAGAAGTTTTGCGTCGCCGCTGTGTTTGCGCATGGTACTGGATTAACGAAAGCGCGCCTGACTGCGCTCCGGACTTCTGCTTTAAAATCCGCGATGACGGAACAACAGCAAAACTTCCGCATGCATTGGCAGATGCTGTTAAAAAAGTTCACGATGAAGTTCTTCCAAAAATTTCTTCGTTCCAGACAGACAGAGATTGTCAAGAAGCAATTTACGCAGTTGCAACTTCTCTTGGAATTGACGCAAAAAAGCTCTTTACCGCTCTTTACGAAGTTATTATTGGAAAAGACCAGGGACCGCGCCTTGGAAGTTTTATGCGCATAATCGAAGCTGGCAAGCTCGATCGTCTTTTAGCAAGCGTTGAAGGCGTTGACGAATCAAAATTGCAGAAAAAGACAACCGAAAAAAAACTTACTCCAGAGCAGATTGATAAACTTCCTCCTGCAGAAAGATTCAGCAGACGTGTAATCTTAAAAGTAAGCAAGATTGAAAAAGTTGAGCAGCATCCGGGTGGTGCTTTCCTTTATATTTTAACTCTTAACACAGGCGATGCAGAACCTCGGCAGATTGTAAGTTCTATTGTTCCGTTCTATAAGGCGGAAGAGCTTTTAGGAAAGAACATTGTTTTGGTTTACAACTTAAAGCCTGCAAATTTCCGAGGAGTTCGTAGCAATGGGATGCTTCTTGCTGCCTCTGATCCGGCCGTTACTGACAAAGAAACTTGCGAAGTAATTTTTGCACCGCAGTTTGAGGTTGGAACAATTCTTGAGCCAGAAGGATTTAGCGCGCCAGAAGAAGAACTTTGCTTTGTAAAAGCCGACAAGTTTGCAGAAATGGGGCTGCATACAAAGTCAGGTTTTGTAGAAATTGATGGAAAGAAAATTGGAGCAAACGGAAAATTTTTGACCGTAGAACTCTACAAAGACGGAAAAGTAAAATAAAATTTTTTGGGCATTAAAAATATGGCGGTTAAATTTGTTGTCATAAGGCACAAG
>NZ_DLLH01000007.1:636-763 GCF_002476655.1 Treponema sp. UBA7567 | reverse complement strand
AACTTCGAATTTTATAGTTTAATGTCATTATTGGATTTTGCTACTTGTCATTATCGGGCTTGAGCCGATAATCTATTGAAATTTTTCAACAAATTTCTGACCGAGTTTACTGCGTAAACATCGCAGT
>NZ_DLLH01000007.1:0-544 GCF_002476655.1 Treponema sp. UBA7567 | reverse complement strand
AAGAAACCAGTTGATTTTTTTCTTGTTCGGAAAATTTTTTCCAGCAGTTTTGCATAAGTTTGTTCGATAAATCGTTTGTTTTTTCGTTATATTGGCTTCCTTTTGGAGTCAGTTGGATTTGTTTTTTTCGGCTGTCGTCCGGGTCTTTTTTTTCTTCAACTAAGCCAGCTTGTTCAAGTTTTTTTACAAGGGCTGTTGTTGTGGATTTATCGCGGTTTATTTTCTGAGAAAGTTCACTGAGCGAAAGGCTTTTTGTGCGGCTAAGACAAAAAAGAATGTTTCCGTGGCTTGTCGCGAGTNNTTTTTTTTGCAAAAAATTTTGGCTTTGAGAGTGAATGTGCGAAATTAGGCTTAAAATTGAATTCTGATCGTAAAACATTGAAGTAATTATAACCTTTTACGAAAAAAACAAGTAGCAAATTTAGAAAACAACAGATTGTTATTGTTTTTTTTGTTTGTTGTAAATGCGCTAGAATTTTATTAAAATGTGAAAATATTATTTTGCGAGGTTTTGAAATGTTTTCAGATATTGAAATTGCTCAAA
>NZ_DLLH01000004.1:5885-10631 GCF_002476655.1 Treponema sp. UBA7567 | reverse complement strand
AGATTACAAATCACGTGCTCTACCAACTGAGCTAAGGCAGCATTTTTATTTTTTTCGCTTGAGTTACTTAGTTACCCCTGCGATGTGTTTATATACTAGCAAACTGAAAAAAAACTGTCAATAGTCTTTTTATAATTTTTTTAAAAGTTTTTTAAATTTTTTTTTGCAAAGTCCGGACGGAGCTTTTCTCCGCCGTTTATATAAACAGGTTTTATCTTCGAGTTTGAACCGAGATACGCAGTAACGAGGATGCGGATCATTTTTTCAGGGCTGCCTTCAATTTCTGGTTCCTGGCTGCAGAACAAAGGTACATTAGAAACGTCAATGCCGCAGTTTTCTCCGCGCCTCAACGCCGCGGCAGGATTCATTGCTGTTAAGTCATTTGTCGAAGTAAATTGAATAGAAACGATATTTTCTGGCAAAACCTTATTTTCTGAAAAAAGTTTTGAGCACATTTCGACGACATTTTTTGCAATTGATTCTTTAGTATTTTCGCAGCCAGTTGCGCCGCGAATTCCAAAAAGCCTTAATTTCTTGCTAAAAAACAAATTCATTTTTAATTATCCTTATACGTAGAAACAAACGGTGGTTCGTCTGTTTTTGCCTGCGTTTTTTTTATTTTAAATCATTCAGCGCTTTCAATACTTCTGACGCGCTTGCATTTGAAAGAAGCGAATTGAGTTCCGGATACTGCTTAAGCATTTCGCCGATTTTTGAAAGTTTTTTTACTGAATTTTCATTTTCGATGATTTTTTGAGCATGCTGTTTTGCGTATTCGGCCAGATTTGCATCAATTTCGGACTGAAGCTTTTTATAAGATTCTTTTGCCAGGTTATAGAGATTTAAGTCAGGGACAGAAGCCTTTTTTATAAGAATTTCATCGACTGTCACAGAATCATATTTGTTGTTCAGATTAAGATTTTCGATAATTTCCGGCACATTGTAAGAAGCGATCACTGTATTTTCATTCATTTTTATAATGTACTGGCTCAATTCCTGTGAAATTTTTGCAGAAATTTTTTGAAGATATTCTTCAAGCGACTTTTGCCCTGTTAAATTCTGCGCAGCCACAAGTTTTATAAGATTTTCCGGTTTTACAGAAAGAAAAATTTCAAAGTCAAATGAATAGGAAAAATCAGGCTCGCCCTTAACAAGGCTTGAATAAATTTTTCCGGAAGGCAGTTCTCCTGAAAACGACTGCTCAAAGACACAGGATTTTTTTTCAAAAACATAAATTTCAGCGTTTTTTGGGATGACTTTTTCCCATCGCCAGCAAAATTTTTCATTTTCTATGATTTTTTGATACACGCCGGAAGTTTTTGACGTCATTACACCGTATTTCCCGACAGGAACCCTAAAACTTACAAAACCGAGATAAAAAACAAATCCCGCAAATAAAAGAATTATTATAAAGCTTATAAAACCCTTTTTCATACCAGCCCTTTTTCTGTATAATTTATTTTATAGATTAGAGATGATTTTATAACGAAACCAAAGCAGTTAGCAAGCATGGAAAAAGAACTGTCAGACAATAAAAAACTCCGAAAAGCTCAGCCGAAATGGAAAAATCTCAGATATTTTACAGTTTTCCGCAGATTGCCGCTGCTTCTTTCTCTTACGCGCCGCGCATTTATTTTTTTTAGCTGCGTCCTTGTTTCTCAGATTGTGCTCTTTTTTTCGGGAAATATTCAGAATTTTCTTGATGAGAATTTAAATCTCATTCTTTTTTCTATATGCTGCGCTTCAATCGGGACAGGATTTTTTGCCCTTGCAGCCTGCCTTGAGTGCATTTTTTACATTATTTCGACTAAAAAAATCTATTTTTATGTTCACCTTATAATTTTTATTGTATTTTTTATTCTGGCGGTTTTTATCTGCCTTGCTTCAAATTCGATAGAAATTCTTTCGGGCGGACTTGTGAAAAAGTGAGATTAAAATATGAAAAAAATTCAGATTCCCTATGAACTCAAAAAAATGAATTCGATTTTTAAAGAAGCTGGTTTTGAAGCGTTTTTAGTTGGCGGCGCTGTGCGCGACATTCTTCTTAACAAAAGCGCGAGCGACTGGGATTTGACGACAAATGCACATCCGCAAGATGTAATAAAACTTTTTCGTCACGTAATTCCGACAGGAATAAAGCATGGAACTGTAACAGTTCATTTTATGAAAAAAGAAATCGAAGTTACAACATACAGAGCCGACCAGGGATATTCCGACGGACGGCATCCTGACAAGGTGGTCTTTGCTGAGTCGATTGATGACGATTTGAGCCGCAGGGATTTTACAATGAACGCAATCGCGGCAAGCCTTGACGACGGACATTTGGTCGATCCGTTTGGCGGCCAGCTTGACATAAAAAACAGAACAATCAGAACAGTCGGAAATCCGCATGAACGCTTTATGGAAGACGGCCTGCGTCCTGTGCGGGCGCTTAGGTTTGCAAGCCAGCTGGATTTTTGCATAGAAACCTCTACATTTTTAGAAATTTCCAATTGCGAAGTTCAGAAAAAAATCAATTCAATTTCGATGGAACGTTTCCGCGACGAATTTTTGAAGATTTTAAAAAGTCCTCTTCCGTCTGTCGGCCTAAAACTTATGGAACAGACAGGAATTTTAAAGCTTTTTATTCCGGAGCTTGCAGAAGGCCGCGGTGTTACGCAGGCAGACGCGAGGGGGTTTCATCAGTTTGATGTTCTTGATCACAATATTTTTTCGTGCGATGGCGCTCCAAAAGACAATTATATTGTCAGAATTGCAGCCCTTTTTCATGATGTAGGAAAAGTAAGGGCAAGAACTGTAAGTTTTGAAGAAAATCCTGTGACGAAAGAAAAAATTGAAATAATTCATTTTTGGAAACACGAAATTTATTCGGCGGAAATTGCGGAAAAAGTCCTTGCAAGGTTAAAATTTTCAAATGCCGAAATCGAAAGAGTCTGCCACCTGATTCGCGAGCATATGTTTTATTATGAGCCGGAATGGAAAGATTCTTCTGTGCGCCGTTTTTTGGTTAGAGTGGGAAAAGGCTATCTTGACGACCTTTTTGAACTCAGGCTTGCCGACAACTATGGCAAAAATTGCGAAAAGGCAGAACCCGGCGACCCCGTAATTCAAAACATTCTTGAACTAAAAGAGCGGATTAAAAAAATCGAGGATGAACACTCGGCTTTGAGCTTGAAAGATCTAAAAGTGAATGGAAAAGACCTTATTGAAAGAGGAATTCAGCCTGGAAAAAAACTTGGCTTGATTTTAAATGAACTTTTCCAGGCCGTTCTTGATGATCCGTCAATGAACGACCGTGAAAAACTTCTGGCTGTTGCCGAAAAGCTCAACGAAAAGACGTCTATTTAGAAAATTTCCGGTAAGTTTCGGCGATTATCCTGATGCCTTCATCAACTTCATCCTCGTCTCCTGCGTAATTTATGCGAAGACATTTATTGAAGTGAGGATGTTCGCAGACTGGCGGAAGTCCGTGCTCTGTGTCGTCTCCAAAGAAAAAATACTCTCCCGGAACAACGATTACGCCTTTCTTTTTTAATTCAGAATAGAACTGCATTGTAGGAATTGAAAGCCCTTTTAAAAGCAGCCACTGAAAAATGGAGCCTTCGCTTTTGTGAACGGCATAGTCTGTTCCGGCAAAATATTTGTGGAAAGCCTGAGCTGCCTTTTTTGCCTTGTTTTCATAATACGGGCGGACAAAATTCTTTGCTTTTTCAACAAGGGCGCCTGTTTTTATGAGATTTTCTGCCAAAGCCTGTCCAAAAGACCCAGAAGCAAGGGCTGCGATTGCGTTCATGTTTCCGATTGCCGTTACGATTTCGGCAGGAGCGATTATAATTCCAGTACGAAGCGAAGGCAGGCCAATCTTGCTCAAACTCATGCTCAAAACAACATTGTCGTCATAATACGGGCTTGCATCGCTTGTAAAAATAATGTTCGGCCATGGAAGTCCGTATGCGTTGTCGATTATGAGCGGAATTGAATATTGCTTCGCAATTTTAGAAAGCCTGGTAATTTCAGAATCTGTAAGAACATTTCCTGAGGGATTTGTCGGCCGTGTTACGCAGATTGCTCCAACCTGAGAGTTTTTTTTCATATATTCTTCAAGAAGCTCAAAATTTACATGGTACTTAAAAGTATGATCGGCCTCTTCTTTCCATGTTGACGGAATTGAAACAAACATTTCTTTTTCGATTCCCTGATCCGCGTAACCGATATATTCCGGAGCAAGCGGAAATACAATTTTTTTTCTATTTTTAGAACCGTCAGAGCTGAAAGTTCCTGCCAAAAGGTTAAAAAGATAAAAACAGGCGCTCTGGCTTCCGTTGGAAATCGCAACATTTTCCGGTCCTATTTTCCAGCCGTAAGTTTTAGAAAGATATTCGGCGACTGTTTCGATAAAGGACATTCTTCCCTGAGGACTGTCATAAAGCCCGATAAGTTTTTCAAATTCATCGCCGTTGTTCATTATTTTTTGCATTTCCTGCCTGTACATTGCAGAAATTTCCGGAATCATAGCGGGATTTCCGCCGCCAAGCCTGTATGGTTTTACGTTTTTTGGAAGCGGCCTGCCTATGTCGTCCATCAATTGCAGTATTCCTGACTGGCTGCAAAGTTTTTTACCAAAATCACTGAAATTCATTTTTATTTCCATAAAAAAGTCAAGGTTAAAACTTCAGTTTTAGAATTGACTTTTTAAGTTGTTTCGCAACGAAAGTGAGAAACAAAAGATGATAAGAAAGTTTGCAA
>NZ_DLLH01000004.1:0-5877 GCF_002476655.1 Treponema sp. UBA7567 | reverse complement strand
TCGGCTGTTTTTATCTTACATTCCTTTTTTTTTATTCTGCACAAAAATTATTGTGCTTCTACTTTTTGTTTTATTTTTTTTATTTCTAGTTTTTTCTGCGGGTTTTCAATTTTTACAATAAGCTTATCTTTTGAAAAATCCACAGTTATTTTCTTGTTTTCTGTAGCCTTTCCTTCCAAAATGAGTATCGAAAGCTGCTCTTCAATTTCGCTTTGGATAAGACGGCGCATTGGGCGTGCTCCGAGGTTTGCATCGTAGCCGTGTTCTACAAGGTAGTTTCTGGCCTTTGGCTTTATCGTAAGCGTCAAATTTTTGTCAGAAAGCCGGGTTTCAAGCTCCTTAATCTGAAGATCGAGAATTTTCGAAATTTGCTCTTTGTTCAGCGCATCAAAAACAACAACATCGTCAACACGATTCAGAAGCTCAGGGCGCATAATTCGTTTTAATTCTTCAAGGGCGTTCGCCTTAATCTCGTTATATGGCAAAATTCCGTCTGGAGATGAATTAAATCCAAGCCTGTGCTCAGAATTTATCTGTCTAGCGCCTGCGTTTCCGGTCATAATAATAACCGTGTTTCTGAAATTTACCGTGTGTCCAAGATTGTCGCTCAGCTCTCCTTCTTCGAGAAGCTGCAGCAGAAGGTTAAAAATATCCGGATGAGCTTTTTCAATTTCGTCGAGAAGAACAACGCTGTACGGTTGACGCCGAACCTTTTCCGTTAAAATTCCGCCTTCGTCAAAGCCGGCATATCCTGGAGGCGCTCCAACTAAACGGCTTGCATTGTGCTTTTCCATATAGTCCGACATATCGATTCTGATAAGCGCGTCTTTTGAGCCGAACAGAAATTCTGCCAAAGATTTTGCGAGCTGAGTTTTTCCGACGCCTGTAGGTCCAAGAAAAATGAATGAACCCAAAGGCCTGTCTGGAGAACTTACGCCTGCCCTGCTTCTGCGGATTGCAGAACTTAAGACTTTTATCGCTTCGTCCTGTCCGATTACATTTTTGTGAAGATGATCCTCCATTTTTAAAAGACGGCCGGCTTCGTTTGAGTCTAGCTGCTCAAGAGGAATTCCTGTTATCGAAGCAATTATTTTGCAAATGTCGTCAACAGCAACGTGTTTTTTTAGACCGCAGGAGTTGCTCTGCCAGAGCTCTGAAAATTCTTCTAGTTTAAGCCTTAAATTCTTTACTTTATCACGGACTTCCGCTGCCTTTTCGTAATTTTGTTTTGCGACAAGTTCTTTTTTTTCGGTAGACAATTCATCAATCGCCTTTTCAAGCTCAGCAAGTTCTACAGGCCTGCTTTCTCCTGAAATTTTTTTTGCGCTTCCGGCTTCATCAAGAATATCAATCGCCTTGTCCGGCAAAAATCTTTCAGGAATATAACGCTCGGAAAATTTTACAATTGCAGGAATTACGCCATCGTCATAAACAACGCCATGAAAATCTTCGTATTTTTGCTTTAATCCGTTCAGAATTTCAATCGTATCAGATACAGAAGGCTCATCAACTTTTACAATCTGAAACCTGCGCTCGAGGGCTGAATCTTTTTCAAAGTATTTGCGGTATTCTTTTGTCGTAGTTGCGCCGACAATTTGAATTTCGCCGCGGCTCAATGCCGGTTTTAAAATATTCGAAGCGTCCATTCCTCCTTCAGAACCGCCAGCGCCGATTATTGAATGAAGCTCGTCGATAAAAAGAATGATATTTCCATCCTCTTTTATTTCTTTCATGATTCTTTTCATTCTTTCCTCAAAATCACCGCGGAATTTAGTTCCAGCAACTACAGCGACCATATCCAAAGCCAAAAGCCGCTTTTTTATGAGATTGAAAGGAACTTCTCCTTTTGCAATTTTTGCAGCAAGACCTTCGATAACAGCAGTTTTTCCGACTCCAGGCTCTCCTACAAGGACAGGATTGTTTTTTGTGCGGCGGCTTAAAATCTGAACAAGCCTTTCAACTTCTTTTTTTCTTCCAACAACAGGATCAAGTTTATTTTCCCGCGACAGCTGCGTTAAATCCCGTGCAAATTCTGCAAGAAAAGAACCGTTTTTTTGACCGCGTTTTTGAGCGTTCTGGGCAGAACCGAAAGCAAACTGGGAAATTGTTTCTTTTTTTGCATCATCTACAAGACGCTGCAATGTGCTTCCCAGAGTGTCTCCGTTCATTTGTGCGCTTGAATGAAAATGAAACTGGACAACCCTTGCCGCTTCGCGAATATCGTTTATGTTAAGTTCAGCGCGTGCAAAAAAATTGCTGGCAACGCTGTTTTCTTCGCGAGATGACGCAATCATAAAATGCTCTGTTCCAATATAATCATTTCTAAGCGAATTTGATTCGAGGGCGGCAATGTCCATGACAGTACGGAGCCTGCGCGAAGGCGGAAGCTCTGAAAGACTTGCGGCGCCTGGACGAGGAACAACCGCCTGCTCAACCGCCAGTTGCAATGTTAAGACGTTTATCCTCAAATCCTGAAGCATTATATATCCAAGTCCGTCGGCGGACTTTAAAAGCGCAAGAAGAATATGTTCAGGCATAAGTTCGCTTGAGCCGCATTTTCTGCCTTCTTCCTGGGCTGCAATAAAAACTTTTTGAAGTCGTGGAGAAATTCTTTTCATATTCATCATTTTATCAATTCCAATTTTTCAAATGTATCCTGAATAACCAGGGCTCGAAGCCGTTCTGTCTGTTTTTCTGTATTGTCAGAAATATCAGGCGGAAAGTTAAAATTTCCGCTCTTGAGCACAGTCTTTAAATGCGATTCCTGCACGCGATATATAAGCGGAGTTAAGGAAATATCATCAACTCCTTTTAACAGTCCGATGTCTTTTCCAAGCTTTATGTCGGAAATAATCATCAGGGCCTCTCTCAAATCAATCAAAAGCGAAAACTTTGCAACGGAAAATCCCTTTACGATTCTGTCGGTTATTTCCGTAGCCCGTTTTTTTATTATTGATTCGCGGCATTTTCGCTCAAGTTCGACAGTTTGCTTTAAAACAGCGGTAAAATTTATAAGCTGCTCAAGTTCGCTTCCAGTTCCAGCCTGATTTGAACTTAACTGATAAAAATTTCCAATTCCTGCTCCTGCCTTTACAAAAGAAGAAAAAGCAGGGCCTGCAATAACGCCCTTGGAAACAATTGACTCAAAAAACGGGCCTATTTCGCCCAAAAATGCCATTGCCGGCAGATGGACACGCGCAGAAAGTTTCATTCCGCTTCCGCAATCCTTTATATTTGCCGTAAGGTAGCCAAAATCGTAGCTAGCCGCAAACTGAAGGCTTTTTTGCAAAAGCTCATCAACTTCCAGGCAATTTTTAAAAGCTGTATCGCAGTCAAGCCCCGAACAAAAGCAGCTTATGCGGACATGGTCTTCATCGTTAATCGTGCAGACAAGACCGGAATTTGCTTTTTTTCCGTTTATGCGCATTACAAGACCGCCGCCCGGAGAATTCAAGGTCGAAGGCTGAATAAGCCCCCTTTCAATCAAAAGTCCTGCGTTCAAAGGATCAATTCCTGCAACGGCAAGCGCCTGATACGAATCCGATTTTTCGCTTTTTAAAAACGCGTCAAAAATCAAAGTCTGGACACGAACCGAATCGTCAGACTTAAAATGACCGGGAAAAGGAAAATCAGCTAGATTTCTTGCCAAACGGACTCTTGTTGAACAGACAACGTCGGACAAAGGTCCTGGAATCGAATACCACTCTCCGCAACCAGAAACATTCTCAGAAATATTTTTCTCACTCATCGTCGTTTCCATTTACCGGGGATTTTTCCAGAGCCCTTAAATAATCGCGGTAGACAGCTGCTTTTTCGTAATCCTCGTTTTTGAGAGATTCTTCAAGTTTTCCCTGAAGCGCAATTCTGTCAGTTAAAACGGAACGGAAAGTAGCAAGCCTTTTTGGCATTCTTCCTGAATAAGAACCTTTTATGCCCTCTTTTCCTAGAAGCTCCCTGATTTCATTTTTAAAAATTGAATAACATTCAGGGCAGCCGGCTTTTTTTGACGACTTGATCAAGGCAAGCTTAGTGCCGCAGACAGGACAGGCTTTTTTGTCTGCTTCCGAAATCTGCCTGGAAATGCTGGTCAGTTCCTTGAATATCGAAGTTATGGATTTTGGATCGCCTGTAATTCCGGATTTTGCGGCACATTCACGGCAAAGGTTTATGTGCTTTTTTCCTCCGTCACCGTTCAATTCTATAAAAACTACGGCATCCTGCTTTTTACAAAAATCACAAATCATTAAAAATACACCAAAGCCTAAGTATAATTCAAAAATAAAAAAAAAGGAATTGCCTATATTTTCTTTAGACTTTCAATCGGTTTTTCCTGGCCTGCTTTTATTGCAGGAATTGCGCTTGCAAAAAGCGAAAGAACAAGAGTTCCGCAGGCAATTATTGTAATCTGGACTAAGGGAATTGAAAGCGGAATATTTTGGAGATAGAACGCAGGATCAAGGATGTGAAGACGCGAAACAGCCGAAACATCGTGCCCCGAAACAAGAAAAGCCGCTTTTTTTACAAAAGTAAGGATATTTTCAATCCAGCCAAGAATCAAATCAAAATTTACTGCGCATAGGAGCCCTGCAGGAATTCCTGCAAGAATTCCCATAAAACCCGTCGACATGCCTGTGATTAAAAAAGAAAAGGTTATGCCAGAAGGAGAAGCGCCAAGACTTTTTAGAATCGCAATTTCCTTTTTCCGTTCCATCACGAGCATGACAAGCGCGCTTGAAATATTTACCGAAGCAACAAGGACAATCAAAAGCATGATAAAAAGAAGCATAATCTGGGTTGATGAAAAATTTTCGTATTGAGAAGCATTTATCTCATCCCATCTGTAAACGCGCGTAAAAGCAGGAGCAAGATTTTCAATTTTTGAAGAAATTTTATCAAGCTCAATAGAAAAAGCATCTTTAGTTTCAATTCCAATCATCGTCTGGCTTGAGCGAAGCGGAAGAATCGAAAAACCTGTATTCAGAGGAATAAAAACCCACAGCGCGTCAAGTTCCTGATAGCCGCTCGAAACTATTGCTGAAATTCTGAATTTCGTGATTTTCGGAACAATTTTATTGGAAGGGAGAATTCTCGTCGTAATAAGCCTGAACTCATCCCCTGCGTGCAAATCAAGGCTTTCGGCAATTTTTTTTCCGATTACGGCATTTTTCCCTTCTTCAAGGCGAATATCCGGCGCTTTTTTTATTCCAGAAACACTCTCTACAATTTCAAAAAGCGCAGAAAAGGCGGTGTTTTTTGAAAAAATATCATTTTCGACTGCGCGGATTGCAGCTCCTGTCCGGATTTTTTTTCCGGCGGCAAGTCCAATTGACTGAATTTCTGGAAAGACATTTGTCACTCCGTCAATTTTGTTCATTTTTTCAGACAGTTTAATAAGGTTTTGAGGCGACTGGGATTCTTCAATGTCAGGATGAAGAATAACGCTTAAATGGGAGCTTGAAAGGCCGATCATCCTGCTGGTCATTCCCTTTATCATTCCGTTGGAAACTGTCAGAATCATGACAAGAGGAACAAGGCTTATTGCAATGCATAAAAACGCTCCCGTAAGGCTTCTGCGGGCATTTGACTTTTTGCCGGTTCTAGGAAAAAGCATTCTGTAAGCATATAAGATGGACGCGCTACTTTTCATTGAGCATTCCGTCCTTTATTGAATAAATTTTGTCGCCCTTTGAAGCCAGTGCCATGTCATGAGTTACAAGGACCAGTGTCTTTTTATATTTTTCCGCCATTGAAAAAAGCAGTTCTCCAATCATAACGGCATTTGCAGGATCAAGGTTTCCTGTAGGCTCGTCGGCAAGTATTAGCTTTGGATCGTTTATAAGGGCACGCGCAACTGCAACTCTCTGTCTCTCGCCGCCG
>NZ_DLLH01000062.1:7365-27491 GCF_002476655.1 Treponema sp. UBA7567 | reverse complement strand
TTTTTGCAATTTTTATTTTTTATCCTGAAAAAAGAAAGCCGCCAAAAAGTAAGTTTCTGACGGCTTTCTTTTATTTCTGAATGTCTCTGATTTTTAGAGTCCTGCGTTATCTAAGCCGCCCTGCTTAACCTGAAAATGTGAAAATTCCATGCTAAAGCTTGCGCGTCCCTGGGTTACAGAACGAAGGTTTGTAGAAAATCCGAACATTTTTGCCATTGGAGCAGTGCAATGGATAATCTCGCCGGTAGATTTAGAATCCTGGCCGCTGATAATTCCACCGCGCTGAGTAATCTGGCTGATCGCTTCGCCTACAAATTCAACAGGACTTGTAATGTCAACGTTCATAACAGGCTCAAGAATTACAGGACCTGCTTTTCTTGCAGCTTCGTCAAAAGCCTGGGCTGCACAGGCAGTAAATGCGAAAGGTGTTCCGGTAAGTTCGTTGTAGTCGATTTTTGTGACAGTTACGCCGACATCGGCACAAGGATAGCCGTACTGAATTCCAGACGCAAACGAGTTTTCGATTCCTGTTTTTATAGCGTCGTAAATTTCGTCTGGAATTTCTCCGCCATGAACCGCGCAAGAATAAGTGTTGCCTTGTCCCTGCTCATTCTTTTGAATTTTTAAAGTTACGCCTGCAAAATTGTCTTTTCCGGCAAGATTTTTCTCCCAAACAGAACTCTGTTCAACCTCAGAAGTTACAGACTCGCGGTATGTTACGCGAGGAGCGCCAACATTCGCCTTAACGCCAAAATCCTCCTTCATTCTTGTAACCAAAACGTCAAGATGCAATTCGCCCATTCCGCTTATGATAAGCTGCCCAGTTTCTGCATCTTCGTGACTTGTAAAAGTCGGATCTTCGCGGCTCATAATTGCAAGCGTATCAATAAGCTTATCTTTATCAGAAAGAGTTTCCGGTTCAATTGCAATAGAAATTACAGGTTCAGGAAATTTAAGGCTTTCGAGGAGAACCGGCATTCCCTCGGAACCGAGAGTGTCGCCTGTCGAAGCAAGTTTTAGTCCGACAAAAACGGCAATATCGCCTGCGCTTACGCTGTCCATCTGCTCCATTCGATTTGCATTTACACGAAGGATTCTATTCACCCTTTCACGCTTTTTCTTTCCGACGTTAAGATACTGGCTTCCTGCTGTAAATTTTCCGGAATAAACGCGGACAAAGCAAAGAGTGCCCATATCTTTGTCCTGCTGGATTTTAAAAACAAGACCGAGCGGCATCTTCTTTTCGTCGCAAGGAATTTCTACTTCTTCTTCGCGGTCTTTTTTTATATGAAGGCCTTTTGCAGGAGGAACATCGGTCGGACAAGGCAAATAGTCGAGAACAGCATCAATTAAAGGCTGAATTCCCTTGTCGCGGCGCGCAGAACCAAGCACACAAGGAACCGCAGTTCTAGCAATCGTACATCTTCTCAAAGCGGCCTTGAGCATATCGTCAGAGATTTCTCCGCCTTCAAGATAAATCATTCCAAGCGCATCGTCAGCCGAAGCAACATCGTCAACTAGTTTTGCATGCCACTTTTCAGCCTCGTCCTTTCTTTCAGGAGAAATTTCCGATTCAATAAAAGTTTCGCCTTCATCGCTTTCGTTCCAGCGAATTTCCTTCATTTTGATTAAATCAATCAGGCCTTCAAATTTTTCGCCCTGTCCAATAGGAATTTGAAGGGCAATAGTATTTGCGCCAAATTTTTCGCGGACATCATTTATAGAATAGAAAAAATCTGCTCCAATTCTGTCCATTTTATTTACAAAACAAAGTCTTGGAACATTAAACTGGTCAGCTTGCCGCCATACAGTTTCGGTCTGTGGCTGAACACCGTCAACAGCGCAAATTACAGCAACAGCACCGTCCAAAACACGCAACGAGCGCTCAACTTCGGCAGTAAAGTCAACGTGTCCCGGAGTGTCGATAATATTTATCGTGTAGCCTTTCCATTGAGTCGTAATTGCAGCAGAAGCAATCGTAATTCCACGCTCCTGTTCCTGCTTCATGAAATCCATAGTTGCGGTACCATCATCAATTTCGCCGATTTTATGAATTTTTCCCGTGTAAAAAAGAATTCTCTCAGTTGTTGTTGTTTTTCCGGCGTCAATGTGAGCCATAATTCCAATATTGCGCATTTTTGCAAAATCTAAAGCCATTTTCGTACCCTGTAAAATTTCAAAAAATTCCTTCGCTAAAAAAGTTCAGCCTTCAAAATAAAATTTAAAGACCATAAAAAACTAGAGAGAGATTATACCAAAATCAAAAAATCCTAACAATAAGAAGATTTCCCAAATTTTTTACACAGTTTTAAATTTCTTCCAGGGAATTTAAAATTTTTGCGCACAAACTTTTTATTTTTTCGTCCGGTTTTATCTGGTCTGGAACTAAAATAACTTTTAAACCGGCATTATACGCCGAAAGAACACCGTTCGGACTGTCTTCGACGGCAACACAGTTTTTTGGATCTATACCGACAGAGGAACAGGCCCTTAAATAGATTTCAGGATCTGGCTTTGAATGCTCTACGCTGTCGCCACAGGTAAGTGTTTCAAAATAATCTATCAATCCAGCACGAGAAAGCTGTCTTTCGACTGCCTGTCTTCTAGTTGAACTTGCAAGCGCAAGAATAAAACCTTTATTTTTTAGCCGCTCAAGACAGTTTTTTGCACCTGGCATAAGTTCAATTCCTTCGCTTTCTTCTGTTTTACGAAAAAGATTTCTGGCATAATCATACCATTCTCGAACATTAAAATTTTCATTCTGTTTTTCAAAAAAATTCTGAAGAGTAAAAAGAGTATCCTGATCTGACTGCCCTACACACTGGTAATAAACTTCATCAACGCCCTTAAGATTCCATTTTTCAGCCGCCAGTCTCCAGCATTTTTTACAGAGACTTTCAGTGTCCAAAAGCACTCCATCCATATCAAAAACAAAAGCAGAAATTCCGCCAGCATTAAACATAATTTTTATCCAACTTTATAAAAAGCTTTGTGCAAGATCTCGACATCAAGAATATTTTAGAAAAAAAGCATTTTCTTTTCAACAAAACAAAAAATACAGAGCGCACATAAAAAACTAAATTTTTAATATCCAACACTTGACATAAAATTTATTTTTTCATATAGTAGTTTACATCACAAATCACATTCCCCGATTGTGTAATGGTAGCACTTCAGATTCTGGTTCTGACTGTGGGGGTTCGAATCCTCCTTGGGGAACTCGAAAAAGGGCTGACTTTTAATAGTCGGCTTTTTTTATAAAAAAACAAAAGGCTCCATCGAATATCGGTTTAGTTCATCGCCCTCTCAAGGCGGGGAGACGGGTTCGACTCCCGTTGGAGCTAAAAAAAGCTTAAAGACATCTTTTGGGATGTCTTTTTTTATGGGCAATGTCCCAAAAGTATATTTTCTGCCATTTTAGGGTCTGCCACGAAAATCTAAATGAATATATTGCAATCATTTAGAGATTGCTAACCGAGCTTGCTATGCAAACATCGCAGTATCAAGAACGACAATGACATTTAGAACTTATTAGGCATCCCCCTTCCCCCCCCCTCCAACAAAAAGAAGCGAACCCGCGAGGTGAGCGCGCCGACTGGCGAAAAGGTTCCAGAAAATATTGCAAAACCTTAAAATCTTACGTAAAATCAACTTATATGAACCAACTTACAGGTACCGTTTTAAGCGGCTCGAACAATGTCTTTGAAGTTGAATCTTTTTCCGAAGATGACGGAGGTTTTACAACCCGTTCATGCGCCCTCAAAAGCAAAAGGTTAAAATCAGACAAAAAATATTACAATCCGCTTGCTCCTGGCGACATTGTCCAAATTGAAGTTGACAGTCTTGAAGACAAAAAAGGTCAAATTACGGCTTTGGTTCCGCGCAAAAACGAATTCGTACGTTGGAACGTAAAAGGACGTTCTCCGCAGCTTCTGGCAGCAAATCTTGACTATGTAATTCTCGTTACAACCCCAGAAGAGCCTGATTTCCGTCCGCGTTTTATTGACCGCGAACTTGCACAGGCCGAAAGACAGGGAATCGAACCGATAATTCTCGTCAATAAATGCGACCTTGAAGGTTCTCAAGACGAATCATTCTTAAAATACGTTTCAATCTGGGAAAAACTCGGATACAAGGTGATGAAAATTTCTGCAAAAACTGGCGAAGGCATGGTTGAGTTTGCACATTTTATCCAAAACAAACTCTGCGCGCTTGTAGGCCAGTCCGGTGTCGGAAAATCATCTCTTGTAAACGTTCTGGACAGCACTGTCGTTCTCAAGACAGGAAGTCTTTCTAAAAAATACGGCAAAGGAAGCCACACAACAACAAAAGGCACTTTGCTTCACATAAAATTAAACGAATCGCTTACTGGCGGCATCCAAGGCGCTGTAGCCTCAATAATCGACACTCCAGGAGTCAGACGCTTTGTACTGCACGGCATCGAATCAAAAGACCTTGCACTTTACTTTAGGGAATTTTCTCCCCTTGTCGGAAAATGCAACTTTGGCTTAAGCTGCACACATATAAACGAAAAAGGCTGCAAAATTCTCGAAGCCGTTGAATCTGGCAAAATCAGCCGAGAGCGCTATGAAAACTGGAAAAAAATCTCAGAAGAAATTAAAACAGGCAGCTGGACAGACTAACAATGTGGCACAAAAAAACACTCGAAGACCTTGCCTATTTTAGAATCCGCGACACAATTGCAGGATTTTGCGCAGGCGAAGAATCACAGGAACTTTTTAAAACAAAACTTCCGTTTACAGAAAATGAAAAAATCGAAGAATTAAAAAATTTAAGCCGGGAATGGGACATAATTCTCAATTCAAAATCTTCTTTTTCTATAAAAAGCTGGAATCCGGTTCATTCTTTTTTTAAGATTTTACGTGTTGAAGGAACAACTCTCGACCGCGAACAGCTTTTTGCAATTTTGCAGTTTGCAACTTCGGCCCTAAACGCAGAAGAAACAATAAACACCGCTTCAAAAACACTGTCCGTAAAAAAACTTCATTCACTCTCGCAGACTCTTCCGGAAAATGAGCTCTTGGCAGTAAAAAACGAAATTTCGCGAGTCCTGGACAAGGACGGACAACTAAAAGACCTTCCGGTTCTACGCGAAATCCGCGCAAAAATCGCCCAGCTTAAATCAGAAATTGCAGGAGCGCTCAAAAAATACACGGCAGATTCAAGCCTTTCAAACGTACTTTCGAGCAATGTTCCGGCGTTCAGGGCAGACAGGCAGGTTCTTGCGGTAAAAGCGAATCAGCGCGCACGAATTTCGGGAATTGTCCACGAAGTAAGCGCGTCAGGCCAGACAATTTTTATCGAACCTGACGAAGTCGTACGAAAAAATAATGAACTTATTCAAGAAGAATTCCATCTTCAGAGCGAAACACGAAAAATCTTTACAGAACTCACAGCAAAAATAGCGCCCTATGTTGAATTCATTTCTTCCGCCCTCAAAATTCTAATCAAACTCGACCAAACTTGCGCGGCGGCCCGCTGGGGAATTGAAAACGACTGTACATATGCGCTTTCTTGCACAGAAAAAGACGGAACCGCTCTTCCTCCTGCCCTCGTCGCAGCAAGGCATCCGCTTCTTGGCGAAAAAGCCGTTCCAATAGACATGAAATTTTTAAACGAAAAAAATGTTCTCATAATCACAGGCCCAAACACCGGCGGCAAAACAGTCAGCCTCAAAACCTTTGCGCTTTTTGCGCTTTTAAACCAGACTGGATTTCCACTTCCGGCAAAAGACGGCACAAGGCTTCCTGTATTCAACTCGGTTTTTGCAGACATTGGCGATGAACAGTCAATTGACCAAAGCCTTTCAACTTTTTCCGCACATATGAAAAACATTGCGGCAGCGGTAAAAAAGGCAGATAAAGACAGCCTTGTTCTTCTGGATGAACTTGGCAGCGGAACAGATCCACAGGAAGGCGGAGCAATCGGAATGGCAGTTCTTGACCATCTTATCGAAAAAAAAGCATTCGTCCTTGTCACAACCCACCACGGAATTTTAAAAAATTACGGTTACACAAACAAATTCTGCATAAACGCAAGCGTAGATTTTGACACGGACACGCTAAGCCCGACATACAGGCTTTTGATGGGAGTTCCGGGAGAAAGCCACGCCTTAGACATTGCAAAACGTTCAGGCTTAAGCTCAGAAACAGTCGAAAAAGCAAAACACTACATTCAAAGCGAACAGGCAGACGTAAGCACGCTCATAAAAGGTCTTACCGAAAAATACGCCCAGTTTGCAAAAGCCGAAAAAGAAGCAGCAGACCTCGAAAGCCGTCTTAAAGAAAAAGAACTCAAGCTGGAACAAAAGCTTCTTCGTCAAAAAGAAAAAGAACTCGAACTTAGAGAACGTGAGCAGCAGGAATCAGGACTTTTTGTTTCGCAAACCCGCAAAAAACTCGAAAATCTCGTGCGGACCCTCCGCGAAGGCGAAATAACCCGCGAAAAAACACTCAGCGTAAAACAGTTTTTAAACGAACTTACAGGCAAAGTCGAAAAATCAGACAAAGCCCTCGAAGAAGAAAAAATCCGTCTCGAAAAACAAAAAGAAGAATTCGAAAAAAAATTAAAGTCAGAACCTGTCCGCCTGGAAAACGGCATGCTCATAAGCACAAACAGTTCAAACCGCCCAAAATCAAACAAGGCAAGCAAAAAAAAGCTCAGCAATGCGCAGGCACTCGCACTGGCAAAAAACACATACACAGCAGAAGAAGCAGAAAAACTCAGCGCACAAGCAGGCTCAAGTTTCGTAACAAAGGCGCAGACCGTACAAGTTTCGCCACTTGCCTTCGAAGCCGGCAGCGAAGTTCTGCACAGGGCAACAAAAACACGCGGAACATTGATTTCCAGCATAAAAAAAGGCGTTTGGTCAGTACAATTAGGCTCAATCAGAATAAATTTAAAAGAAAAGGATCTTGAGCTCATAGCCCCAGCCCAAATTCGCGCGACTGTCAGCATAGAACTTGCCCAAGACATTTCTGGACAGGCAAAACCAGTTTTCGAGCTGCGTCTCCTCGGAATGCGCGAAGAAGAAGCCCTCAAAGCCCTTGCACGCCAGCTCGACCTCTGCCAAATTCACAATTTCAAAACCTTCTCTATAATCCACGGCAAAGGAAACGGCATTTTGCAGCAGTCAGTCCAAACATATCTTTCGCAATACCCGGCCGTCAAAAGTTTTCATTACGCTTCGCCAGAAGACGGCGGATTCGGAAAAACCTATGTTGAATTAAATTAAAGGAGGGGAAAGCCTTCCCCTGCGCGCCCGCTGCGCCGGCCGCTACCCCTTCAAGCGGGGGCACCCCGCAACGCCCCGCAAAACTGCTATAGACAGCTCACCAAACTCTGCTTTTTATAAAAAAAATCCGTGCAACATTCTGCCGCACGGATTTTTTATCAAAAGCTACACTTCCGGATTAAAGCTTACCGTTCTTAAGACGTCGCCAAATACTCCGGCCGCAGTAACGTCTGCTCCTGCTCCGTAACCGCGGATTGTCAAAGGAATTGGCGTATATCTTGCTGTTTCAAATACAAAGGCATTTTCACCGCCTTTTACCGCAAATAAAGGATTTTCTGGTCCTACTTCCAGCATTCCGACAGAAACCTTGCCGTTTTTTATCGATGCGCCCATTCGCAAAACTCTATTCTGCTTTTTAAGAGAAGCCATTTTTTCATCAAAATAAGAATCAACTTCCGGCAAACGAGCCATAAACTCGTCTACAGTTCCTTCTATGCTGAAATTTTCAGGAAAAATCGAATTCATTTTTATGTCAGAAAGTTCAATTTCCATTCCGGCTTCGCGCGCAATAATCAGAGCCTTGCGTGCAACATCAGTTCCTTTAAGGTCGTCGCGAGGATCAGGTTCCGTAAAGCGCATTTCTTTTGCTTCTTTTACCGCTTCGCTAAATTTTTTTCCTTCGTCGAGTTTTCCAAAAATATACGAAAGAGAACCTGACATAATTCCGTTAAAACCTGCAAGGCTGTCTCCAGATTTAAACAAGTTCTGCAAAGTATCAATAATCGGAAGTCCTGCTCCAACATTTGTTTCGTACAAAAAGCGCACATGATTTTTGTTCGCAGTTTCACGCAATTCACGATAATACTGCATAGACATTGAATTTGCACGTTTGTTAGGAGTTGCGACATTCATGCCAGAATTCAAAACATCAAGATAGCGTTCTGGAAGATCGTAGCTTGCCGTACAGTCAACAAAAATAGGATTTAGAGGCTTGTTTTCCTTTACAAATTTTAAAACTTCATCAAGATTCGTCTTTTTTCCAGAAACAGAAACTGCATTTCTCCAGTCAGACAAATCAAGTCCATTTCCGTCAAGAAGCATTCCTCGCATTGTCGCAATACAGCAAACTTTTATGTCGATATTCTGTTCTTTCAAAATCTTCTGCTGTTTATAAATCTGATCAAGCAAGGCTCCGCCAATTGTTCCTGCGCCAAAAGCAAAAACTTCAATCGGCTGAGTTGTATTAAAGAAGAATCTGTGTGTTGTCTTTACGGCAATGTCGCCATATTCACCGGCAATTACTGTCGAAATTGAGCGTTCGCTTGAACCTTGTGCAATCGCAAGAATATTTATGCTTCGGCTCGAAAGCGCATTGAAGAATTTTCCTGCAACACCACGATTTTGCTTCATACCATCGCCGACAATCGACACAATTGCACAGTCTTCGATTACACTTATCGGATTTATAAGGCCGTCACGGATTTCAAATGCAAATTCAGACTCAAGAGCATCTTTTACTTCTACGCTCTGGCTTTGGCGTACACAGAACGAAATTGTATATTCTGAAGAAGATTGAGTAATCAAAAGCATGCTGATTCCTGCACGGCTTACTGCGGCAAAAATTCGGCTTGCAATGCCAGTTTTACCTTTCATTCCTCCACCGCTTACTGAAACGAGGGCTGTTTTTTTCAGACAAGAAATTCCGCAGACAGGCCCAACTTTTTTTTCAGATTCAAAAGGGCCGCGGCCAATTCTAGTTCCACGCGCCTTGGGATTGTGAGAATTTAAGCTCCATGCTTCGATTCCGCGGGCAACAAGAGGGGCGAGAGTTTTTGGATGAAGGACTTTTGAACCAAAGAACGAAAGTTCCATCGCCTCTTCGTAAGTCATATCGTCAACAAGAATTGCATCGCTTACGACACGAGGATCGGCAGTATAGATTCCATCAACATCTGTCCAAAATTCAACTTTTTTAGAAGCAAGGCAGGCGCCTATTATTGCGGCAGAAAAATCCGAGCCATTGCGCCCCAAAAGTCCCATTTTCGGCTCATCATCGGCATGCGCAGACCAACCGCATACAAATCCTGGAAAAAGAAGAATCTGCGCCTGAGAACATTCAGCACCATCGCGGTAAGGTCCAAGAGCTTCCGAAGTTCTTGCATAATCAGGATCGCTTTCAATCTGGTTTCCAGTTGTAAAGATGAATTTTCGGCTGTCCAAAACAAGAACATTCTGTTTTTTTGCAATAAGAATTGCATTTATAATCGGAACACAGCACAGTTCGCCCATCCCCATTATGCGGCAGTAAATTGATTCCGGACATTCGCCAAAAGCCGCAACGCCAGAAAGCAATTTTTCAAGTTCAATAAAGTTAGGTTCGATTTTTGCCATTGTAGAATCAGAGTCAAAACCTGCTACAGAAGCATGAAGCTGGGCGCAAATATCTCCATGAGTCCTTTTTATGCCGTCTATGAAATTTGCAGGAAGCGAACCAGAAACACAGCCGTCAATAGCGGCCTGAAGAGCATTAGAAACTCCGGCAACGGCAGAAACAATTACGCTGATCCTGTCAGTTTTTGCCCTGCCAAGCATAATTTCCACAGAATCAAGCATTCTGCGGGCGGATCCCATCGAAGTACCACCAAATTTCAAAGTAAGCATACAAACCTCACAACTTTTTAGAAGTTTCAATTATAATGAATAAAAACTCTTGTTACAATCAGAAAAGATTCTGCATTTTTCTATTAAAATCGATTATATTATTCAATTTTTCAAGAATCACTTTACACAAAAAACTCGAACAAACACGAAAAAACCGTTTTGTTGAAAAAGTGAAATTTTAGTGCTAAAATGAATTTCGAACGCACAAAAAGATGTTCTAAAATAACATTCATTACGGGAGATTATTATGAAACCTACTTTACTCGTACTTGCGGCAGGAATGGGAAGCCGTTACGGCGGAATCAAACAGATTGATACAGTTGGAAAAAACGGAGAGTGTCTTCTTGACTACGCTGCATATGACGCTAAAAAATGCGGTTTTGAAAAAATCGTTTACATAATCAGAAAGGACATTGAAAAGGATTTCCGTGAACGTCTTTTTGACAGAATTGCAAAAAATATCGATGCCGAATATGTTTTTCAGTCGCCAGAAGCGCTTTTGACTGCCGACGAATNNACGCACTTTCTCAGACAGCCGGCCGCAAAAAGCCATGGGGAACTCTTCACGCTGTCCTCTGCGCAAAAAAAGCGCTCAACACTCCTTATGCAGTAATCAATGCAGATGACTACTACGGACGCTCAGCATTTGAAACACTCGGAAAATACCTTTCTTCTATCGACAATAGCTGCACAGAACACGCAATGGTCGGCTACATTCTCGGAAAAACAATGAGCAGAAACGGTTCTGTAAGCCGTGGAGTCTGCCGGACAAAAGACGGCTACCTTGAATCAATCACCGAAAACACAAAAATTTACTATACTGGCGAAAATTTCAGCGGAAACGAAATTGAATCAGATTTGAACGGCACAATCTACAAACTGACCGGAAACGAAACTGTCAGCATGAATCTCTTCGGCTTTACACCTGCCGCTTTCGATGAATTTGAAAAATACTGGGACGGATTCAAAAAAACAAACCTCGAAGAACAAAAAGCAGAAGCGCTTCTTCCAGTTGCCGCAAGCCAAATTATCAAAGACAATAAAGGCAAGATAAAAGTATTCACTTCCGAAGAAAGCTGGTTTGGCATGACTTACGCAGAAGACAAACAGGTTGTAAAAGACGCAATCGCCGAAAAAATTGCATCTGGCTACTATCCTGAAAAACTTTGGGACAAATAATTGAAACTTTTAACACCAATTCGCTCAGAAAAAGTATGGGGATACGAAGACTGGATTGCATCAACCCACAAAGACGGTTCCCAAAAAGATTTTATTGAACTCGTAAAAGATTATCCTCTTCTTGTAAAGATCATTCAGGCAAATGACACTCTTTCTGTCCAGGTTCATCCGGACGATAAAACAGCCGTTGAACTTGAAGGTGAAGGCTCCCGCGGAAAAACTGAATGCTGGTACATTCTTGACTGCAAAAAAGGCGCAAAACTAATTGCCGGCTTAAAAGACGGCTGCACAAAAGAACAGATTTCTGCCGCAATAAAAAACGGAACGGTTTCTGGACTTATGAACAGCGTTGAAGTAAAAAAAGGCGACTTCATCTTTATTCCAGCAGGAACTGTGCACGCAATAGGCGGAGGAATTCGTCTTATGGAAGTCCAGCAGAGTTGCAACATTACATACAGGCTCTACGACTGGGGACGTCCGCGCGAACTGCATATCGAAAAAGGCGTAAAATCAATAAAACTCGAAGCAGACACAAAAAACTGCTTTTCAGACGGAAAACCATTCAGTTTGTCGCCAATTGCGCCTCTTGCACAAAATTTTGAGTGTCCGTATTTTTCGCTTATCCAAAAAAATTTTTCTGGCGGATATTCATTTCTTGCTTCCAAAAACGAAGGCTATGAACTTTTATTCGTTGTAAACGCAGAAAAACTAAAAGCAACAGGAACAGATTCCGACGGACAAAAAGTTCTTTTTGAAACCTTGCAAGCAGAACAGATTTTTGCAGTTTCTCCGGGAGAAAAAGTCACTCTCGAAGGCAAGGCAAAAATAATAAGAATTAAAGCAAAATAAAAAAAGCGCCATAGAACTTTTTCAAGAACACTACGTCAAAAACTCCATGGCACTTTCTATTTTCAGTTTTTTTCAGACCGAAATTATCGTTTCAAGGGCAATTCTCATCATATTTGTAAAAGCCGTCTGTCTTTCTTCGGCAGTAGTTTCTCCGCCTTTGAGAATATGGTCGCTAACGGTCATAATTGCCATTGCACGACGGTTATATTGCGCGGCAAGAGTAAAAAGTTCTGCGCTTTCCATTTCGATTCCTTTAACACCGTATTCTTTCCACTTCTTCCAGTTTGAATTGATGTCATAAAAAAAATCTGAAGAAGCAACAGAACCAATCGTATAGCGGATTCCCATTTTTTGAGCAACAGAATCGGCAGTTTTTACCATATAAAAATCGGCAGT
This sequence comes from Treponema sp. UBA7567, assembly GCF_002476655.1. NCBI lineage: Bacteria > Pseudomonadati > Spirochaetota > Spirochaetia > Treponematales > Treponemataceae > Treponema > Treponema sp. UBA7567. Next base: position 15,151 of record NZ_DLLH01000062.1, on the reverse strand, counting down.
TGGAGCAAAATGGAGAGCGCCAAATCTTTGGTTTAAAAGACAGGAATCTGAACACGCTGAATTTACAAGAACTGTATCTCGCAGCTCAAGCTCTTCAGAAATTGCTCCGCAGGTTCCAACGCGAATCGCTTTTTGAACGCCATAATCCTTAAAAAGTTCAGTAGCATAAATTGAAAGCGAAGGCTGTCCCATTCCAGTTCCCTGAACGCTTACAGGAACTCCCTTGTAAGTTCCCGTATAACCGTACATTCCGCGCACTTCGTTATACAATTTTGGATTTTCCAAAAAATTCTCTGCGATAAATTTGGCACGAAGAGGATCTCCAGGCAAAAGAATATTTTCTGCAATTGCTCCAGCAGGAGCGTTAATATGTGTGCTCATTTTTTCTCCCATTAAAACAGCGATTATAACTTTTTTAATTTTACTTTCGTTTTTAACAGAATACAACTCCAAAAATTGCGCCTGCTAAAACTATAAAAACAGGATGAAGTTTTGTCGTAAACAAAACGACAAGGCAAAGAACATAAAAAGCCGCATTAACCGCACTGATTATAATTCCGCTCTGCCAAGTTGAAATATCCGACGCTACAAAACCCGAAGTAGCAGTGATAAGGGCAAGAATAAGAATTTTTGCCGCCGCAACCGCAATTACGCCAGAAACAGCAGGACGCAATGTGGAAAAAGCAGCCTGAACACCTTTTTTTTCGGAGAATTTGCCAAAATAGCGGGCAATAAGCATTATTACGATTAAAGAAGGCAATACCTGTCCAAATGTCGTAATAATTNNAAGTTCCGTGCCAACATAAGTCGCAAGATTAATTCCAATCGGACCAGGAGTAGATTCAGAAATTGCGACCATATTGAAAAATTTTTCAGCCGAAAGAAGCTTTAAATTATCAACCGCAATTTGCTGAATAATTGTAATTCCAACCTGACCTCCGCCAATTGTTATAAGTCCTATATAAAAAAACACTGCAACAAGACAAAAAAGTCCTACTGATGTTTGATTTTGAATCTGTGTCATAATAAATTCTGTCATATTTTTCTCCAGCTAATTCTCTAAATTTATTTTTTTACATGTTTGTTTCCGTCGGAAGCGGAATTTTCTTTTTCTGAAACTTTCTTAAAATCACCGCGAAAAACTGCAATCAAAATTCCAAGAATGCAGCTTCCAAGAATAATCCAAATTGTTCCAACGTTAAAAACAAAAATCAAAAGGAACGAAATCACAAGAAGAATAAAACCAAAAATGTTTTTTACAGACTTTTTTGAAAATTTGTAAACTGCGCTGGTCAAAATTGCAGCAACAGCAACGTTAATTCCACGCAGCGCTTTTTGAACCCAAACAAGTTCTGCAAAATTATTTATAAAAAGCGCAATAATCGTAATTATTATAAGCGAAGGGAAAACCATTCCAAAAGTCGAAACACATCCGCCAATTACGCCAAGTTTCTTGTAGCCTGTAAAAGTAGCAACATTTACAGCAATAATTCCTGGAGTCGACTGGCCAATTGCAAACCAGTCAAGAAGCTCCTCGGAAGTAGTCCAGCCGCGTTTTTCAACAAGCTCAAGCTCAAGAATTGGAAGCATTGCAATTCCGCCTCCAAAAGTGCATAAACCGACCTTGAACATTACGCTAAAAAGTTCCCACAAAATTTTTAATTTTTCTTTCATATTGTCCACCTGTTTTTTTATCCGCTCAACAAAAAGTTTGACGAAAAGATTTTTTACATTGATAATGATTATACAAATAATTGGAGGATTATAAAATATGGCAAAAAAATCTCGAAAAACAAAGGATTACTTCGGACTTCCATGGCTTGTAAGTGTGCTTCTTGCCCTCTTTCTTGGCCCGCTAATGGGAATTTTTACACGGCTTTCCGAAAAAAAGATTGTAGCGGCAATTCTACGCATATTTTTCGGCTGGAATATCGTCTGGCTAATTGACTTTATTCTCGTTCTCTTTGGAAAACCTATTCTTCGGCTAGTAAACTTTTAATTTTCACTTAAACACCTAACAAAAAAATACGGACAGCAGACGCTGTCCGTATTTTTTTCAACTTCGTGTATCTACATACTACACTTATGAATTCTATCTGTTATATAAGCAGTTCAATTCTTTTAGCCACTCGCACTTTTTGCTGGCAATTTCTCCGTAAAGCATATCATATCTCATTCTCCATGACCAATTTGCACAGGCTTTTCCCGGCGTATTCATTCTGCAATCAGAACCAAAGCCGTACAAATCCTGCATTGGAACAAGAGCAAAAGAAGCTGTGCTCGAAAAACAAAGACTAACAAGTTTTCGGCACAAACTTCCGTCAGAACGCATTGCACATGCCTCAGAAAAACCTACCTTCCGTCCTTCCAAATACGACGCAACAAGGCACAAATTCTCTTCATAAAGCGAATTCAGCATTCCCTGGGTTGTGTCGTTGTCGTGGGTTCCAGTATAAGCAACGCAATTTGCATTAAAAAAATTATGAGGCAAAAAAGCATTTACAAGAGAGCCTTTTTTTTCTTCCGCACAATCAAAACCAAACTGAATTATTTTCATTCCGGGAAGTCCGCATTTATCGCGCAACCGGCGCACACTGTCCGTAATTTCACCCAGATCTTCGGCGATTAAAGGCAATTCTCCGAGCTCATTTTTTATCGCCTTAAAAAGAGCGATTCCGGGTCCTTTGAGCCATTTGCCCTTTTCGGCAGTCTTAGAACCAAATTTTACAGCCCAATAAGAATCGAAACCGCGAAAATGGTCAATCCGCACATAGTCAACAAGCTTTAAAATATTTTTTATGCGCAAAATCCACCATTCAAAACCGTCTTCCGAAATTTTTTTCCAGTCATAAAGAGGATTTCCCCAAAGCTGACCTGTCGGACTAAAATAATCCGGCGGAACTCCAGCAACAACGCTCGATTCCCCGTTCTCCTTTAATTGAAAATATTTTTGGTTTGCCCAAACATCTGCGCTGTCAGCACTTACAAAAATCGGAATATCCCCGATAATTTCAACATTTTTTGACTTTGCATATTCATGAAGAGCATTCCATTGCGTAAATGCAAAAAATTGAATCAATTTTGTCGTTAAAATTTCATCTTCGTGACTTTTCTTCCATAAGCTGACCGCATTTTTCCGGCAAAGCCGCAATTCTTCAGGCCAGGCTTTATTCCACATTCCTTCGTCATCGTAATGCGATTTTATGCTCATAAAACAAGCAAAATCATCAAGCCAAAAATCGTTTTCTTTGCAAAAAATTCCAAATTCAGTCTTCAGTCCTTTTAAGCCGCCGTCCAAAAGTTTTAGCGCAATTTTCTTTAAAACGCCAGTTTTCCACCAGACAACGCTTCCAAAGTCAACATTTCCGTCAGTTTTTATGTAATCTGGCGGAACAATTTCATCTTTTTGAGCCCATCCACGCTCAAGCAAATCCTCAAAATCAATCAAAAGCGGATTTAACGCAAAAGCCGAAAATGGCTGGTAAGGCGAGTCTCCGTAACCAGTCGGTCCCAAAGGCAAAACTTGCCACAATTTAGTGCCAGAAGCCGAAAGCCAGTCGACAAAATCAAAAGCCGGACGGCCAATAGTCCCGATTCCAGCAGAAGCCGGCAAAGACGTAGGATGAAGCAATATTCCAGATTTTCTTTTTAAATTCATAAATCCAATTCTAGCACATTAAAATTCAAAAAAAATTAAAAATCCGTTTTTTTTCTTTTTTTTCGGGCGGCTTTTTAGGACAAGCCTAAAAACCGTGCTTTCCACTGTTCCGCTTTCGCTCCAAACCGGCAAAGCCGGTTCGCCTGCGGCGCAGTTCCAATCACTGCCGTGCGCATATTGCGCACACTAAAATAAACGAGTTTTGCGCAAGCAAAAGTCGCGGCATAACTTTTGTTATGCCAAATCACTGCCGTGCGCATATTAAGTTCGCAATAGTATTCTCTAAAACACATATTTTCTATATAATTTGCAAATTATGGACAATTTATTACAGATTAAGGATTTATCAGTAAATATAGAAAATAAACAGGTTTTAAACGGCGTTTCTTTAAATATAAATGCCGGCGAAACTCATGTTCTTATGGGACCAAATGGAGCTGGAAAATCAACCCTCGGATACACAATTATGGGAAATCCCCGCTACACTGTTTCTAGCGGAAAAATTTTCTTTGATGGAGAAGACATTACAAGCCTTCCGTCAGACAAACGCGCCGCAAAAGGTCTTTTTTTGAGTTTTCAGTCGCCTCTCGAAGTTCCAGGAATTTCTCTTGAAAGCTTTATACGAAGCGCTCTTCAAGCAGCAACAGGACAGAGAGTACGGCTTTTTCAGTTTCAAAAAGAGCTAAAAGAAAAAATGGCTCTTCTCAACATGGACGAAAGTTATGCAAAACGAGATTTGAATGTCGGTTTTTCCGGCGGAGAGCGCAAAAAGAGCGAAATTTTGCAGCTTTTAATGCTCAAGCCAAAGCTTGCAATTCTTGACGAAACGGATTCTGGACTTGACGTTGATGCAGTTCGCACTGTTTCAAAAGGAATCGAAGAATATCAAAAGTCCGCAAATGGCTCTCTCCTCGTAATTACACATTCGACAAAAATTTTGGAAAGCCTTAAAATCGACAGAACGCATGTTCTTGTAAAAGGCAAAATCGTAAAAGACAGCGGGGCAGAACTCGTTGAAGAAATCAATGCCAACGGTTTTGAGCAGTTTGAAAGAGGAAATCTGGCATAACGCTTAAAGGACAGACAAATGGCAGAAAAAAACAACGAAATACCAGAAGTTTCCGATTCTCCATACGATTTTAAATATGAAGAAAAAGGATTTTACCGCAATAAGCAAGGACTGACAAAAGAAATCGTCGAAAAACTTTCAGAAGACAAGCACGACCCTGAATGGATGAGGGAATTCCGCTTAAAAGCTCTCGAAATTTACAACGAACTTAAAGTTCCGGAATGGGGACCAGATATTTCAGGACTCAACATAGATGAAATCGTAACCTATGTTCGTCCAAACACGCAAATGCAGACAAAGTGGGAAGACGTTCCTGAAGACATAAAGCAAACTTTTGAAAAACTTGGAATTCCAGAAGCAGAACGCACATCTCTCGCAGGCGTTGGCGCACAGTACGACTCTGAACTGGTTTACCACAACCTTCAGGACGAAGTAGCAAAGCAGGGAGTTATCTATACAGACTTTGAAAGTTCACTTTCCGGGCCTTATGCAAATATGGTCAAAGAGCATTTTATGCAGCTTGTAAAACCTTCCGACCACAAATTTGCAGCTCTTCATGGAGCCGTCTGGTCTGGAGGAAGCTTTGTCTATGTTCCAAAAGGCGTAAAAGTCGAAATTCCACTGCAAAGTTACTTCCGTCTGAATGCAAAAGGCGCCGGACAGTTTGAGCACACTCTCATAATCGTAGACGAAGGCGCAGACGTTCACTTTATCGAAGGCTGTTCCGCACCAAAATACAACGTTGCAAACCTTCACGCAGGCTGTGTTGAGCTGTACGTCAAAAAAAATGCACATTTGCGCTATTCGACAGTCGAGAACTGGTCAAAAAATATGTACAATCTCAACACAAAACGTGCGCGGGTTGAAGAAGGCGGTTCAATCGATTGGGTCTCCGGTTCATTTGGAAGCCACATTTCCTACCTTTATCCAGAAAGCGACCTTGTCGGAAGAGGCTCCCATGCGGAATTTACAGGCGTAACCTTTGCAGGCGAAGGACAGGAACTGGACACAGGCGCAAAAATGGTTCACCTTGCGCCAGACACAACTTCGCTCATAACCTCAAAATCGCTTTCAAAGGCTGGAGGTTCTTCGATTTACCGAAGCGCAATCTACATTGGACCGGAAGCAAAAGGCTCAAAAGCAAGCGTAAGTTGCGACGGACTTATGCTCGACAACAAAAGCCGCTCCGACACAATTCCTGCAATGGAAATCCACACGGACGAGTGCGCAGTCGGACACGAAGCAAAGATTGGCCGCATTTCTGGAGACGCAATTTTCTATCTTATGAGCCGCGGAATCAGCGAAGAAGAAGCACGCACAATGATTGTTTCCGGTTTTGCAAATCCTGTTTCAAAAGAACTGCCGCTTGAATACGCAGTCGAAATGAACAACCTGATTCGTCTGGAAATGAAGGGCAATATGTAAAAATACAAAGGGGCGCCTGCCCCTCGCTGCAAACCTGCGGTTTTACGCTGCCCCCTCTCCTGGGGAGCGCCCCAAGCCCCCGAATGCAGCCTTAAATTTACAAGGAATGTAATTATGACAAAAAAAATTTCTTATCATAATGTAAATAAAACGCCGTACCTTACATGGAACTGGCTCAAAATGAACCGAGGCGTTCTCGATACAGAAATCGACACTTCTGTCGTTCCATGCGCAAAAATCCGCGGAGCAACAGACGGCTTGATTCTCTACAAAGACGACGGAAACGGCTGCGCAGAAATTGCCGAACTCGAAGAAAAACTTCCTTTTATGGCGCAAAGTTCAAGTACAGACACTACAGACATCATCAATTCACTAAATTCCGTAAAATTTGCGCTTACAGCGCAAAAAAAATGCACAGAACCGATAATTTTGGATTTTGAGCTCAAAGACGGACAGACATATTCTGGACGGCAAATTGTAATTGCCGAAGAAAATTCCGAAATCACCGTAATAATGAACTACACGTCTCTTCCTTTTGACGGCGGTTTTTGCGCAATACAGACAAAACTTTGGGCAAAACCATATTCAAAAATTCACCTTGTGAAAGTTCAGCTTTTAGGCCAAAAATACACTCACCTTGACGACACTCAGTTTTTTGCAGAAGACAACGCAAGCGTAAAAGTAACGCAAATTGAACTCGGATCAAAACAGGCTTTTGCAAACGTAACCTGCGCACTTTCTGGTTACGCTTCAAGCTTTACAAGCGAAACCGCCTACACCGCAAAAAATGAACAAAATTTCGACATAAATTACTGCGTTTCGCACACAGGAAAAGACACAGAGTCAAAAATGAGCATAAAAGGCACTCTTTTGGACAATGCAAAAAAACTTTACCGCGGAACAATCGATTTTAAGAGAGGCTGCGAAGGTTCAAAAGGCAACGAATACGAAGAAACCCTTCTAACCTCGCCAACTGCCGTAAACCGTTCAATTCCAATGATTTTGTGTGGAGAAGAAAATGTAGAAGGCGCCCACGGCGGAAACCTTGGTAACCTAGGCACCGAAGAGCTGTTTTATTTTCAGTCGCGCGGAATTGACGAAAAAACTGCAAAATCAATAATGACACGTGCAAAAATAATGGAAGCAGCTTCGCACATTTCTGACGAAAAAACAGTCAGCAAAATAAAGGCGTTTATCGGCGAAGAAGAAAATTAAACAAAAAAAACGAGGTGCACAATGCAGAAAGTAACATTTAAAACAAAAGGAACTTGTTCAAAATCAATAACATTTGAACGCGACGAACAAAACAGAATTCACAATATAAAATTTGAAGGCGGTTGCGACGGAAACTTAAAGGCAATATCAAAACTCTGCGAAGGAATGACAGCCGAAGAAATTTCAACAAAACTTTTAGGAAACCTTTGCCGCGACAAAGGAACAAGCTGCGCAGACCAGCTGGCAAAAGCCGTCATGGAAAAATAAAATTGATGGAAAAGTCAAAAAAATCGGGCTATAATATTCAATAGCGCAAAAATATAAAAAGCCAAACAAAAGTTTTCAACAGGCATTTTTATGGGAGGAACTTTATGAACAGTTTAAAAATCGGAATTTCAATCATCATTTCATCATTGATT
>NZ_DLLH01000062.1:0-7360 GCF_002476655.1 Treponema sp. UBA7567 | reverse complement strand
GATTCTTGCTTTTGGCCTTACAAACATAATTACGCCAGAACGAAGCGTTTCTGTGCGCGGACTTTCAGAAAAAGAAGTTGATGCCGACCTTGCAATCTGGAATATGGCTTTCTCAACAGGCGACAACAATCTTTCGTCTTTGCAGCAGTCGGTTATTTTAAAAACTCAGACAGTAAAAAAATATCTCAAAGACCACGGGCTTGATGAAAACGACTTTACTGTGCAGCCGGCGGCAATTACGGACAATTCCCTCAATTCATACATGGATCAAAGCAAATTGCGCTATACTTTTATTGCAAGACAGACAATCTTAATTCGTTCTTCAAAAATTGAAAGCGTAAAATCCGCTTATGCAGATTCGCTAAACTTGGTTTCGAGCGGAATTGCAGTTCTACAGGAATATGACGGCAAAGTAAACTACGAATTTACAAAATTGAATCAAATAAAACCGCAAATGATTGCAGAAGCCACAGAAAACGCAAGAACCGCAGCAGAACAGTTCGCCCGAGATTCAAATAGCAAGGTTGGAAAAATCAAAAAAGCAACACAAGGCTTATTCACAATCGAAGACGCAGCTCCCGGTCTTGAAGAAAAAAAGAACGTAAGGGTTGTAACCACAGTTGAATATCTTTTAAAATAATCAATTCTAATTTCTTTTATCAGCGGTCTTGACGTACAAGGCCGCTGATTTTTTTTTGCAATTTTCGTTCAGTAAAAAATTAGAATTTAAATAAAGCTTCCTATAAAATGCACGAAAAATGCCAAAATCCATGCAAGCGCACATTGCCAGAGCGCAACGCCAGCTGCCCAGCCTGTCCCAAGTTCGCGGCGGACTGCAGAAATTGCCGCAATGCACGGCGTATACAAAAGACTGAACACCAGAAGGCTTGCCGCAGCAAGAGGTTTTATTGCGGCTGAAACGTCTCCAAAAAGGATTTCCATTGTAGAAACTACGCTTTCTTTTGCAATAAATCCGCTTATCAGCGAGGTTATGATTTTCCAGTTTCCTAAACCGATTGGACGGAAAACTGGTTCAAGGATTCCGGCAATTGAAGCGAGAATGCTTTGCTGTGAGTCAGAAACAAGCTGAAACCGCAGATTAAAGCTTTGCAAAAACCATATTATGATTGTTCCGATAAAAATTACGGTAAATGCGCGCTGCAGAAAGTCTTTTGCTTTTTCCCACAAAAGCTGGGCTACATTTTTTTTACCAGGAAGACGGTAGTTTGGAAGCTCCATTACAAAAGGAACGGCTTCTCCCTTAAAAAGCGTTTTTTTTAAAAGCAGGGCGACAAAAATTCCTGAGACAATGCCAAGAAAATAAAGTCCGCCCATAATCAGACCGCCGTGCTTCGGGAAAAATGCGCTCACAAAAAATGCGTAAATCGGAAGTTTCGCCGAGCAGCTCATAAAAGGTGTAAGCAAAATGGTCATGCGCCGGTCGCGTTCGCTTGGAAGGGTTCTTGTGGACATTACGGCAGGAACAGTGCAGCCAAAACCGATTAAAAGAGGAACAATGCTGCGTCCTGAAAGTCCGATTTTTCGCAGAAGTTTATCCATTACAAATGCGACGCGCGCAATATAACCAGAATCTTCCAGCATAGAAAGGAAGAAAAACATGACTACGATTATAGGAAGAAAACTTAAGACGCTTCCGACGCCTTTAAAAATTCCATCAATAACAAGGCTTTGCAGCACTTCGTTTACTTCAGCGTTTTTTAATCCGCTTGCCGCAAGATTTGTAACAAAGTCTATACCGTTTTCCAAAAGCCCCTGCAAAAATGCGCCTAAAACATTAAATGTAAGCAGAAACACAGTTGTCATAATCAGAATAAAAGCTGGAATTGCAGTCCATTTTCCTGTAAGAATTTTATCGATTTTTTCGCTGCGCAAATGTTCTTTTGATTCATGCGGTTTTTTTACTGTTTTCCCGCAGATTTTATTGATGAACGAATAGCGCATTTTTGCAATTGCCGCGCTTCTGTCCAGACCAGATTCTTTTTCCATTTGAACAACAATGTGCTCAAGCATTTCAATTTCGTTAAAATCCAAGTCAAGCATATTCAGAATGATTTTGTCGCCTTCGATTATTTTGCTTGCTGCAAAACGTATAGGGATTTCTGCCCTTTCGGCATGATCCTGGATAAGGTGAATTACAGCATGGATTGCCCTGTGAACTGCACCGCCAGCCTCGTCTTTGCTGCAAAAATCCTGTGGAACTGGTTTTTCCTGAAAGTGCGCGATATGGATTGCATGCTGAACAAGTTCGTCTACACCTTCGTTTTTTAGCGCAGAAATTGGAACAACTGGAACGCCGAGCAAATTCTCCATTTCGTTTATGTTGATTGAACCGCCGTTTCCTGTTAGTTCATCCATCATATTTAACGCAATTACCATGGGAATATCAAGCTCCAGAAGCTGCATAGTAAGGTAAAGGCTTCTCTCTATTGCAGAGGCGTCAAGAATATTTAAAATCGCCTTTGGTTTTTCCTTAAGGACAAAATTTCTGGAAACAATTTCTTCGCTTGTAAACGGCGACATTGAATAAATTCCCGGAAGGTCTGTTACAAGAGTTTTTGGATGACCTATTATTACACCGTCTTTTCTGTCTATTGTAACACCCGGAAAATTTCCAACATGCTGGTTTGAGCCTGTAAGCTGATTAAAAAGAGTTGTTTTTCCGCAGTTCTGGTTTCCGACAAGGGCATAGGTTAAAATCGTGCTGTCTGGAAGCGGAGTTTCGGTCTCTTTTTCATGATATTTTCCGTCTTCGCCGAGTCCTGGATGGGAAGTCAGCAAATCGTTTGAAGCGGTGGAAGTTTCTTTTTCTGCCGTTGAATCAGAAAAATCTGCGTTAGAATCTGAAAGCTTTTCTTTATATCCAATTTCGATTTTGGCGGCTTCGTCCTTGCGAAGTGTCAGTTCGTAGTTAAAAACTCGGATTTCCAGCGGATCGCCCATAGGTGCGTGCTTCATCATCGTAACTTTTACGCCGGGAATCATCCCCATGTCAAGAAAATGCTGTCTTAACGNNGCTGATAACCGCCGATTTCCCAATTTCCAAATTTTTTAGAGTTTCCATATTCTATTCACTTCTGTTTGTAAGATTATTTTAAATAACAAATGCCGCCTGAACCGTCATAGCCCTGCTTTTTTCGTCCAAAGAAACACTTTCCGGCAAAAAGGCAGCCTGCCGCCTAAAACTTCCAAATACGTTTTTTCCGTCCGAAAATTTTGAACAACAGGTGCAGTCAGTTGCAACTGTTATATTTTCTTCCAAAATTCCAGCCTTTTTTAAGACAAAAAGATTTGCTTTCGTCAAATCCAATGAATAACTCAAAAGTTTTCCGTCTGCTGTTTTTTGAATTGAATCTGAGTTTTCATTTTTGAGTTTTGCTACACATTCACCAAAATTTTCTAAAAAGTAATTTTTTCGGTTTTCGTCAATACAATAACATTCTCTTCCAATATGAGGTCCAATAGCAATGCAAATATCTTCCGCTTTTGAACCGTATTTTTCGACAGCGAGCCTAACCGCTTCTCCAATTATTCCAGTTCCTTTCCAACCAGAATGAACGGCTGCAAAAACTTCTTTTTTCGAATCATACAAAAAAAGAGGCACGCAATCGGCAACTGTAACCACAGGAACAAGCATTTTGTTGTCCGTAATCAATCCGTCGCCTTTTTTGTTAAATGAACTTCTCTGAGAATTTATTTCAAAAACTGTTTTTGAATGAATAAGTTCAATGCTAACAATCTGACGCTGGCAATTGCATATTTGTTCATCGCGCGCGCATTCCCCGGAGCAAATATGAGGATGCAATTCTTCTGCAATAGCTTTTAAAGTCTTTTCTCGTAAAATATTTTTTTCGTTCCAGCGAAAGCGCATTGAACCGGCAGAAAGAAGTGTCATTCCCCATTTTTTGCCGTCTTTTAATGGCTCTCCATTTTTGTAAAACGGCAAGACAATAAATTTTAAATCTTCCGACTTTTCTTCGATTTTTTTTGTAACGCAAATATAATTTACTTTGCTCATTATTTCTGCCTTATTTAGAAAAAGTCGGGCTGTCAACCTGCTCAAGCTCACGAATCATAGCATATCCGTCTGCAATTGACTGTCTTGCTTTTTTTAGACTTTCGATAAACGCCTCGTTGTTTTTTTCTCCAAGCCGCGCGAGATTTGTAAGCGCATCGTAACGGCTGTCTTTTTTTTCAAGAAAGATTCCTGTAAAACAATTTTCCATTGTTCGACAGGCATCGCAAAATCTTGAAAGCATAGAACGGACATCGCCCTCAACACCGCGGATTATCGACTCAATTTTAGAATGAGCCTGCAAGGTGCGCAAACGTTCGCTATGAAGCTTTGTAAAAATAACTCCATATTCGCCGCCAGCAGAAAGCATCCGGTTAAGAGACTGCAAATCGACCGAAATCTGAATGAATTTATTGAAAGAATCGTTGAATTCTGAGCGGTTTTCCTTTTGAATAAAATCGCCTTCAAGCATTACAGTTTTTAAAGGCAGTTCAAATTCTGGAAATTTTTCTTTCATATACCAGTTCAAAAAACCGGCCGTAAGTTCATATTGGAAAGGCATTCCGCCCCACAAAAGCGACCATGGACGCTCAGACAAGAGAGGAAAAGTTTCAAGTCCAAAATTTCTGTTCAAATCAATTTTTAACTGTTCTTTTTTGCAGTCAACGCCCCAAGCCTTCCATTTTTCTTCAAAAAGTTTGCGCCAGTTGTTTTTATAGCGGACAAACCAATCCTCCCCACCGGTAAAATTTTCTGGAATCCAGGCAGCATCAGAATAGACAACTCTTCCAATCGATTTTAAAGGAACGCTCGTAATAAACATTCTCATCATTGAAATATGAGATTTTGCCGTTTTCATAAAATCTGCTGCTTTTTCCGCGATTTCGTCCATTGAATCAAGAGTCCGTCCACCCGTTCCTTTGCGCGAAAAAAGATAAATCGACTCAAGAACTTCTTCATAGATTTTTACACCGTTGCACAAAATTTTTGCAAACAGCGAAATTTCGTTTTCGAGAGAACTGAAGGCGCAACAGTAATTTTTTTCAACTATTGTAGAAAAAAGCGAAATAAAACGGTCAAATGGCAATTTAGAAAACTGTTTGAGCCATTCATAGGAACGCACCGCTTCATACATATAATTTCGTCTGTCAGCAGGAATTTCATTTAAAATTCCGTCCATTTTATGAAGAAGATTCACTCTCTGTTCTGGCCGAGGACCATTTTCCATTGAAAGAGAATAAGGATCAACTTCTTCATTCATCCGCTCTTCAACTTCGCTCATTACAAGCGAGCCCAAAAACACAAGAAATGAATTTTCATCGGATTCTGCAATTAGAATATAGGGCTTAAAAAAATCTGCGCTTAGTTTTAATTCGGTAAGTTTGTCGTAAAAAGACGAAAGAAGCATATTACGTTTTGAATCGATCAGATTTGGACAATTCTTTTCGACAGAATGTGCAATCTGTAAAATTTTATGCTCGTTGTAAAGAACCTGCATAGAAGTGTTTGCAAAAATAGATTTTAGCCACAAAAAAAATCTAAAAAAAATCGATTCGTTTTTAATCTGCTCTGAAAAAGGAATTTTCGCTTCAAGGTCAGAGCCGTCTTCAAATGAAAGCGGAACTGTTTCTTCGCCAGTCGACTTCATTTTTTCCAGCATTGTAAGACGTTCAGTCTCGCTTAAACCGGAAACCAACGCATCAAAAGAGTTTCGTTCCATAATTATTCAATAAAAATCCCCAATAAAAAAAACAAGTCAAAAAACTAAACGTATTTTCAGAATATCACAGTTTTTATGCACATTCTAGCATTTTTTTTCAGAGTCGCAAGCTATAAGTTTTAAAAAACAGGATAAAAAAAATGGACTGCCTTAATTTTTCAGACAGTCCATTATCTGTTTTTTTAGAAACTACTGTAAAATTTTTTATTTATTAAGAGCTTCCACAACAAGCTCGCCCATTTTCTTTGTTCCAACGAGCTTTCCTGCCGCCTTAACTTCATCGCGCTTAGAGCCTGCAATGTCGCCTGTTCTCCAGCCTTCATCAAGAACTTTTGTTACCGCATTCTCGATTGCCTTTGCTTCCGTCTCAAGCTTGAAGCTGTAGCGCAAAAGCATTGCCGCTGAAAGAATTGTTGCGAGAGGGTTTGCAAGGTCTTTTCCTGCGATGTCAGGAGCTGTTCCGTGAATCGGCTCGTAAAGTCCTGGCCCTGTTCCGTCTCCGAGCGAAGCCGAAGCCAACATTCCGATAGAGCCTGTAATCTGGCTCGCCTCGTCTGTAAGAATGTCGCCGAACATATTGCTTGTCGCGATAACGTCAAACTGGCACGGATTGCGGACAAGCTGCATTGAAGCGTTGTCGATGTAAAGGAAGTCAAGCGCAACATCGCTGAATTCCTTGTGGACTTCCTCGGCAACTTTTCTCCAGAGACGGCTTGAATTCAAGATGTTCGCCTTGTCAACAACAGTCAAGTGCTTCTGTCTCTTCTCGGCAAACTGGAATCCGAGGCGAACGATTCTCTCGATTTCTTCCCAAGAATATTTTTCTGTGTCCCAAGCTGTTTTTCCGTCCGCGCTTGTTCCGCGCTCTCCAAAGTAGATTCCGCCAGTAAGCTCGCGCACGACGAGAATGTCAAGACCGTTTCCGACGATTTCATCTTTGAGAGGGCAGGCATCTTTAAGCTGAGGCCACATTACAGCAGGGCGAAGGTTCGCGAAAACTTTCATTCCGCCGCGAAGACCAAGCAATGCTTTTTCAGGACGAAGCTCAGATGGAAGGTTGTCCCATTTTGGACCGCCTACAGCCCCAAGAAGAACTGCATCGCTTTTAAGGCATTTGTCAAGTTCTTCCTGCGGCAACGGTTTTCCAAACTTATCGATTGCGCATCCGCCGGCAGTAACAGTTTCATAATTAAATTTATGACCGAATTTTGAAGCGACTGCATTCAAGACATTTACAGCTTCTGCAACAACATCAGGACCAATTCCATCTCCGGGAATCAAAGCAATATTTTTTTCCATAAATCAAGCTCCTATAAAAAGTCAAAACAAACTTTACTAATACTAAAGTTTATAAAGTATTTATAAAATACCACAAAGCAACATTTATGTAAAGAACATTAAATGAATTTGTGGTACTTTTTTTCAATATCTTTAATCAGTTTGTATTCAAAAGAGTCAACCAAGGCAAGCCAGGAAGCTTCAATAACGTCGCAGCTCACACCAATTGTCGTCCAGCTGTCAGTTCCGTCTGTAGATTCAATCAAAACACGAACACTTGCGGCTGTAGCTGATTTTCCGTCAAGAACGCGGACTTTATAATCTGTAAG